>JAGWGU010000034.1 GCA_028867275.1 Nitrososphaerota archaeon | reverse complement strand
TGGATTTGATATTAGAACAATTCCACCAAAAAAGATCATGATTATTCCTGTTATTTGTGCATCTTTAGCATTAGACATTATCCGATCAACCCCATACTACATCTTAAGTTCTGTTGACTTGTTGAGGTCTGACTAAGATTGTTACACATTACTAATTTCATCAAAGTTGTTTTCAATATTTCAACCTCAAAACTCCATGAGCCGACACTTTACACGAAGAATTACTCAACTCATGTGCCGTTAATTGTACAGAACCTGTACTAAGGAACTGTTAGGTCTGCGGTGGAAAAATTGACTGTCAAAAGTCGGTTGATTACTTCAATCTGAAATATGCAGTCAATGTTCCCAATACTACTACACCGCCAATTATTACTATAGTTATGAAAGATGTGGTTTCACTCATTGGAATCATGTATTCTATTACAATCATTCGTGGTTAATATTGATTTCTTCTAATTTTTACATACATTACCTGAAAATCAGAATTATATACTTTCAGATATTACTAGATATTAGAAAGTCACCAAGTGAGATGGGGTACGCTCAACGGGGGATTAACCTTCCGTAATGTAATCAAGAGCGGTTCTCACTTGATGACTGTAATTTTTGATTAAAAAATCCATTATAAAGCTGTTGAAAAATTTTAATAAATTTTATTTTTTGAAGCATTTTGAATCACTGTTAACCATTTATTGTCACCGTCGATTGTTATTCCGCAAGCTTCTGAAGGTGTCTTGCCTTCTAATCCTTCATGTGTTCTAAAGTAATTATGATAAATCTCATAACCCTTCAAGATCGGAGTGTCTTTCTTTTTTAGACCACGCATCACCTTTTCACGATCTCTAATCTCTCCGTTCAATCTCTCCATCTTGTTATTGTTCCTCTGTCCTTGTAACCTGATTTGCTTTATGTGGACTGTCCTCTGTCCCTTCTGAGTGAAAAATTCCTTGTTGTAGGCATCTGCATAGGATCTAAGACCGTCTGTGATTATCACTTTTGGCTTGGTTCCTGTTACCTTCGGTTGATGAATCAAGTTAATGGCGGCATAAACCAGTGCATGAATTCTGGTGTACTGACATTCATACCATAAAGGATTAATGGAATTGCAGTACTTGTGAGAAGTATTCCTGCTATCAATCTAGTAATTCGTAACGGTATTTTGTTTACAACTCCTGACCGTAACAGACCAATGATGAGTCCTATTGCAATAACGAATCCTATCAATGCACTTGCTAGTTGAATCAAGCTAAAGGTAGCTAATGCAACAGAATTTTCTACTGCTTCAAGCATAGATATGTAAAAATAAGTTACTTTGTGTTTTGTTGTATCCACTTTAGTTTCATCTTCAAAAAACTCCTTGAACATTATGCTACTAAAAAACAACAATCCTATGCCTAGTGCTATTTCAAGAAGATTTACAGGTACAAATCCAGCAACTTTTAGAAATACAAAATAAAGAATTATTCCTACAGAAATGCCAAATATTGTTATCTTCAGGGTTTTTCTTATTCCGATTCTACTTGCTACTCCTATTCCTACAAGTGCTTGTTCGCCGCCTTCTACAAAGATATACTTGAATGAAGTAAAAAATACGATTAGCTGAAACACAGATCACGATTAGTTATCATCAATATTAAGTCAGAGAGTGTGGTTTCCAATATTGTGTAACCTTAATTCTACAATCATCACATCAAAAATATCTTAATTGGTAATCATAGTCAAGATCCCTCTCCATTTTGTTATTATTCATGTCTCCATTCATGCGTATGTGCTTGATATGAACTAGTCTAGTGTTCTTTTGTGTGAAACATTCCAAATTTTTCACATTATTGACCAGATATGACAATTGTTTTTAGTTGATAATCATATTGTCATTTTATATCCAATGGATTACACATAGACGCATGGTTGCAGTAGACCTTACAGAAGAAGAAATTAAAATAATCAGTGCAGTCCTTAAATTTTCAATAGCAGCATGCCCCACAGACAGTATCAGTCATGATGTAGAGATTGATGCAGACAAGCTTGACAAATTAGCACAAAAAATGGATAATTTTTTTCCTTCATAATTCCAGTAACATAGTTAATCGAGTCTTTTATACGCCAAGAACTAATTACAAATGGAACCGTGGATGTGTCTTCCTAACGTACGATCACACCATCATTATGACACAAGTCCCTAATATCCACGGTTTCAATCATTTTTATTTTAGAATTAGGTCTTGATGGCATCATCATTATACCATAAACAAAAGATCAATGATTTTATAGACAGATACAGATAACTTGTAAAATTCTACTTTCTTTTTCGTTGGCCTGGTTTGTTTTGGCCTGGGACTCTTTTTAGGATGAATCTTTTTCTAAAATTGTCCTTGTTTCGTGTAATGGATATAGTTCCATGTCGTTCTCTTGATGGAACCTTTGGAGTTTGTCCTCTTACTTTTCCTGCTTTAGTAAGCGATCCGTGAGTTGGCACGAACGAACTTTCATTTCAATTCAATTTATGTATTTGGTTTTAGAAAATAATTACCAGTACTTGGCCTTGATGGTCTCAATCACTCTCTCGTGCTCTGGACCCTTTCTTCTTGCATATTTTTCCATTGCAGTCAATGGAACACCACCTAGTGCTCTTGCAAGACCTGTGAATGCCTTTTTCTTGAAAGTGTTGTTGCTTCCTGTCTTGTCCATGAATTTCTGAATACCATACTTGAAGTTGTGCTGCCATGTCTTGTACATGACACCAAGTTGTGGTGCAGTCAATTCATTTCCAATGTCAAAGAATTCTGATTTTTCAAGCAACCCAATTGGGACAAATGTAAGAGGAGTTACTGTAAACTGGGATTCTGGTTGTTCTCTTTCTAGTTCATTTATGAGTCGTATTGTATCCCATCCATCTTCTTCTGTTTCTGCGTTGTCAAGACCCATGATTAGTGTAAATGCAGGAATCCAGTGATTCTCGTTTAGTGTCTTTACTCCCTCTTTTACAACCCAGTGCCATTCCTCTGGCTTGTATGGAGAGAGTTTTCTGTCAGCATATTTTCCAATCAGTCTTAGACTTCCAGTCTCAAATCCACATTGGACTCCAGTCTTGTTGTTAGGACCTGACTTGATTATCTTGGATATATTTGGAAGTAATTTTTCATCAGCAATTGCACCAGCCAAGGTACCGTGAGTTGGGTTGGTGTGTTCAATTCCACATGACATGACAGCCTTGAAGAGTTCCTCTAATGCCTCTCTGTTTGGAGCCATGTTCTTTGTCTTTCTTGGGTCAAGGCCATAGACAAAGATGTCATCACTGTGTAGCCATGCATTACGCTGTCCACCTTTCTTTATGTTCACCTCAATCTCTTGCTTTACTTTTTCAGGCGAATAGTATCTCAATGGTCGTAGTGTTACATCACAAAACTTGCAGCCCCTTCCACATCCCCGCATGACCTCTACCATTCCATGCATGCTTGGTTCTACAATGTTTGGTATGCTGTCAACATCTGGCTCGTCCCAATAGTGTATGAATCTTCCATGGAACTTGTTTTCATCTTTTCCAAATTCTTTTACCTCAACTTTGAAATCACTCTTGACAAATGGATTCATGTTTTCAAATTCTCCAGCAATTAGTTTGTTAAAGAACTCTCCAGCATGTCCGTCTATTTCAGGAGCAATGCCTCCAAGTTCTCCTTCTAGTACTGCATACAATCCATATTCTTGGATCTTCTTTGGATCATAGTTGTACTGCCAAGTTCCAGAAGCTCCTGCAATTACTTTGGCATGACTTCCGTTTTTCTTTTTGGCAGCATTTATTTTCATGTGTAAATCGCGATTGTAAAATTCATCATACGATGTCTGTTTTCTACCATAAGTAAATGTCATAGTTACAGGACCCATTCCAAGAGGATCCATCTCATAAGTTCCAACCACCTCGGTTTCAGGACCAATGAATTTGTCTACATGATCAGGGTGAGCCACAACAACTTCTTCTCTTTTGTATCCGTCCCGGAGAAGAGCAGCTTCTACTTTTCTTAATCCATATGGAGCATAATTTGCAATACCATTTTTCTGGCCAATAGGATTACAGATAAAATCAAAGAGAACCTTTGGTGTTACTTGGTCTTTTAGGATATAGTACCAGAAACTGTTTTTTGGTCTATGGGGATCCACTGCAGGAGCACAACCAAAGAAGGTTGCAAGTGATATCCCACGATAAGGAGACATTAATGTGCGATCTGCAGTTAACACAATCTTGGCCAATTTTCAACTTGAATGGATTTTTATAGCATTTTAAGTTTTCCGGAATTTCCACATTTTAATAATTATCAAGCATGCCTGATTTGTTCCTGTGAGTGTATCCAAACTCTTTGTTTGCAAGTAGAGTTTTCCCATCAAAGACAGTGCCATCTTTGCATGCCATCACATCACCAAAACAACAGCTTCCACATATCCCAATTCCACATTTCATCATCCTTTCAATGCTTGCCTCAACATGAGCCTTGTTTGCAGATGCAATCTGTACAACCTTATGCATCATTTTTTCAGGGCCACATGTATAGACTGAATCAAAGTTACTTTCTTGGAATAGTTTTTCCATCACATCGGTAACAAGTCCTTTTTCTCCATAGCTTCCATCTTCTGTTACTACAATGACCTTGTGTGTCGTGCCTTCAAGCAGTTTGTTTGTAAGCACCTCAAAAAAGACTTCAGATTTTGTCTTTGCACCCATTATGATTGTAACATGGTCAGTTTTCTTGAGAAATGTCACCAGTCGTATCAGAGGAACAAGTCCAGTTCCTCCACCCACTAGGAGTAGTTTGCCTTGTTTTACTGTAAATGAATTTCCGTATGGTCCTCTGATACCTATCTGGTCCCCAACTTTTTTGGAGAACAATTCTGTTGTGGCAAGTCCATGTTTTCTTACTGTGAATGCGGCTTTGCCATTTTCTTGTGATATCATAACACTCATTGGGATTTCATCTACCCCAGGTATCCACACCATCGCAAATTGTCCTGGAAGGACTTGGGACATTACATCATCAGAGAAAAATATAGTGCGTACAGTGGGGGTTTCATCAACCACTTTTTCTATTGTCACAATTTTTGGAGTATCAAAACTTTTTTGCAATTCCAACCATCTCTCTTATTTTTTTAAAGTTCTTTTTTTCCATATACTTTGATATTCCGTCATTTATCTCAGAAAAAACTCCAGTCCATTTTTCTCCAACTGCACTGCCAATCTGTATGGCACTTGCTCCTGCAAGTAAAAATTCTACTGCATCTTCCCAGCTTGAGATTCCACCACAGCCAACAATGGGAATGTCAAACTTTGAAGAAATTTCATATACACATCTTACCGCAACAGGTTTGATTGGAGGTCCAGATAGCCCGCCAATCTTGTGGCTCAAGATAGGTCTTGTTGTTTCAACATCAATTGCCATAGCTCGTAGGGTATTGATTGCAGTGATGCCATCAATTCCGCTTTCACATGCAGTTTGCACAGTCTTCAGATAGTCTGAAGAGCCAAGACCAACTTTTGCAAGTACTGGAACCTTGGATTCTCTTTTTACTGATTTTATTATAGATTGGACAAGTTCAGGATCGTCTCCTACTTCTAGACCAACTTTTTCAACATGTGGGCATGAAAGATTAAGTTCGTACCCTAGGATCTTTACATTCTCAAATTGTTTTATCATGAATACAAAGTCCTCTGGAATAGATCCAACGAGGCTGACAATTATTGGAACAGTTTGGTTTTGTGACAGCATTTTTGCAAAGTACGGAGCTCCAGGATTTGATAGTCCGACTGCATTTAGATAGCCATTTTTTAGCCCAATTATTGTAGGATTTGGATATCCATCCCAGGGTTCCTTGCTTAGAGATTTTGTAACAAGTGCTCCTGCTCCTTCCTTATATAGACGACCAAAAACATCAAGCGATATACCAAGAATACCAGACGCAAGCATAGTGGGTCTCTCAAGTTCAATTGGGCCCACACTGGTTGAGATGTCAGGACTCACTTCTAATAATAAAAAATAGTTGTCTTATAACGTTTGATATAGTTCTAGATCTATAATGTTACATTTTTTAGTAAGCCATTGAAATGCACTCTATGCATTCTGTCATTTTAACAGAGCTAGGTATTGCAGTTTTTGACGATAACAAATGTGTTAAATCATTTCCGTTTTCAAATCCAGCTACACAGTATGTAGAGTTGAAAAAAGAACAAGCTAGCCTCAATGAACTAGAACATTTCCTTGCCAATTTAGGAAGCATTGTTGTTGTAAACGATTCTTCTTTGCTTAAACTTTTGAGAAAAAAATCCATAGAGGCAGACATCATGGATGAAAAAAAGATAGAGACAATCCAATCTTCAAAATTGCGAGTTCTTGTAGATTCGGGTTTTGCCACAAATGAGGGAGATGCCAGAGGAAAATTACGAGACTTTGCTCTTAGCCTTTCATCGTCTAGAGTAACAGAGATCTCTGAGAGTCCTGATTTGCACATAATTCAGGCAATCAACACACTAGATGAAACAGACAAGATGATCAATTTGCTAAGTTCCAGAGTAAGAGAGTGGTATGGATTACACTTTCCAGAGCTTGACAATATGGTTGACACAATCAGTGGATACTCAAAAATTGTAATGGCAGGAAGAAGAGACAATATCACTCAGAATACATATCTTGATGCAGGTTTTCCAGAAGAAAAAGCTGAGATGTTGTCGTTATTGCAAAAAAAGAGCAGAGGAGGCCAGATTTCAGATGAGAATCTTGTCATAGTTCAAAACATTGCAAAACAGATCTTGGATCTTTTTGAGCTAAGACAATCATTAGAAAAACACATTGAATCACAGATGCAGCTAATTGCACCAAACGTTTCAGTCATACTTGGTTCTGCAGTAGGAGCTAGAATTCTTGCCAAGGCAGGAAGTCTGAAAAGACTTGCATCCATGCCTGCCAGTACCATTCAAGTTCTTGGTGCTGAAAAGGCATTGTTTAGAGCTCTCAAGACTGGCGCACAGCCACCAAAGCACGGTTTACTATTTCAACATCAACTAGTTCATGCCGCCCCACGATGGCAGAGAGGCAAAATTGCAAGGGCAATAGCTGCAAAGGCTGCGATCGGTGCAAGAGTAGATGTCTTTGGTGCGGGAAGAAATGACACATTGCTTGAGAAACTCAACATACGTGTTACAGAGATAGGAGAAAAATACAAGGATCAGCCAGAGAGACCAGCTTTCCAGCCACGCAGAAACGAGGAACAAAGAGACCGAAGATTTGGTGGTGGAGATAGAAGATATGGTGGAGGAGGAGGCAGGGGCGGAGAGAAGAGAAACGACTGGCAAAAGAGCAAGAGAAAAAAGTTTGGAAAACGAAGAAGATAATATTTTTTGGGTAAAAATTGAAGGGGAAAAGAGACTCGCAACCATAAATCTCGTGCCCGGAAATCAAGTCTATAGAGAAAAGTTAGTCAAGATAGGTGATGAGGAGTTTAGAGCATGGGATCCTTATCGCAGCAAACTTGGTGCTGCCATAATGAATGGTCTTGAAATTTTACCAATTGTAAGAAAATCCAAAGTTCTCTATCTTGGTGTATCTACAGGAACAACTGCAAGTCATGTATCAGACATTGTAGGCCCAAATGGAATTGTTTTTGCAGTAGAACATTCAAGCAGAGTTGCAAGAGACTTTTTAGAAAGAGTAGCTTCGTTTAGATCAAACATTGTCCCAATCTTGCAAGATGCACGTAGTCCCAAGGAATATTTTTCAGTGTATGGTCCTGTTGATGTTGTCTATGTAGACATTGCCCAGCCAGACCAGACAGAGATTGCAATACTAAATTGTAAAATATATCTGAAAAAAGGAGGCTACATGATGCTAGTAGTAAAAACAAGAAGCATTGATGTTACGAGAGAACCTGCACAAGTGATGCGTTCTGAGGTCAAGAAATTATCTGCCAACTTTGAGATAGTCCAAGAGATAAACCTAGAGCCATATGAAGGAGACCATGGCATGATTATAGCAAAATATCTAGGATAAAGTATTCAGCAAAATTTTAACGGGTTTCCAACTCTTTCTGACAAATACAGGCACGTTTCCATTTTGAGATACCCACTCCTTGATAAATTTCATAGTTTTAGGGTCAGAGGGATATCCACTTCCCAGATCATGGTTCTTCCGCAGTTTTTCTATCTCCCTGTCTCTACTCACTTTGGCAATGATTGAGGCTGCAGAGACCACAGGGTATTTTCTATCAGCATGATGGCTTGAGATAATTTTTCCCGTCTTGGCAATATTTGAGATATACAGACCAAACCGTTTTGGATTCACATCACAGGAATCAACATAGGAAGAACCTGCCTCTAGTTTTTTTATAACTTTGGCCATATAGTTTGCCTCAAGTTGGTTTAACAGATTTTTGCTAACACTTTTGTCTATTGTCCGTGGTGGAATTTTTGCAACATGATATCCTTCCACAAGAGACAATATTTGCTCATATAGTCTTTCTCGCGATTGAGGACTGAGTTGCTTTGAGTCTTTGACGCCAATCTTGACAAGTTGTTTTATGTTTTTTTGCTCAATAGAAATTCCAGCTATTACAAGTGGACCAAGTACTGATCCCCGACCTGCGTCATCGACTCCGCAGACTAGCATTTGAGTTGTTCTTGCGTTAGACGTATTAAATCATTTTAGACAAGACAAGCTGTTGGAGTCTGAACTTGCAGAGATAATTGAAGGAAGCACAAAGCTACTTGTACCAAAAGAGTCATTATCAGAAAAGACTCCACCAAAGGAACCTGCTTTTTTTAATCCACGTGCAAGAGTTAGCAGAGATTTTTCAATAATAGCATATTCTGCATTTCTGAAAAACTTCAAGGGTCCAAAGATCTTTTTAGATTCACTTGCAGGAATTGGTGCAAGAAGCATAAGGGTTGCAAACGAAATAAAATCAATAGAAAAAGTTGTTGTAAATGATGTCAACCAGCAAGCCTTGGAAATTGGAAAAAGCATTGCAAAATTAAATCAAGTTACAAAATGCGAGTTTTCTGAAAATGAGGCCTGCAGGTTTCTTAGTCTTCACTCCACAAGAGACGGGCGAGGTGCGATTGTAGATGTAGATCCGTTTGGTTCACCTTCTCGATATCTTGATTGTGCAATAAGGGCCACCTTTCATGGAGGACTCTTGTCAGTGACTGCTACTGACATGACTGTCTTGCACGGAATATTTCCAGAGGCGTGTCAACGCAAGTATTATGGAACTCCCGTTAGAACAGTCTACGGAAATGAAATAGCATTACGATTGATTCTTGGATGCATGAACATGGTGGCAGGCCGAATGGACATTATGGTATCACCATTATTTGTCCAACACAGTATGCATTACTACAAGGCCTACGCCAAGATACTTGTTAGGACAAATACCAAAAATTGCATGGGATACATTTTACATTGTGATAATTGTGGAAACAGAAAAGTGGTACATGAAGTAGAACACACATGTAATATTTGCAATTCAAAGGCAAAACTTGCAGGTCCTCTCTGGATAGAAAGTCTTTATGACAAGGATTTTGTGGATTCCATGATATCGGAAGAAAAAAACTTGATAGTTGACAAGTCTTGTATGGCATTTCTTGAAAAGTGTCAGGAAGAAATAGGCACGCCACCAGCCTATTTCACCCTAGATGAGATTGGGCATAGAAAACAGTCTGCCCCACCATCTCTTGCCAAGATAATAGAAAAGATCAAAGAAATAGGACACAAGGCTACAAGAACAAGCATGAATCCCACAGGGTTCAAAACAGATGCTACTATAAACGAGATTTTATCCCTAGTTTAGTTTCCAAGATACCCCAAACAGACATAGTATAACTCACTGCTTGACTTTCTGCTTGCTTGAGGTTTTCTCAATTGCACTTTGGCAAATTTTTTTCGAATATAGTCTCTGAACTCAATTGAATATTGACCATCAAAGACTTTGAAGAGTGCATTGCCTTTTCTTGCCAGCACTTGATCCATTATCTTACTTGCTGCATAATTTAGCGAAATTTGCCTTGTGTGGTCCACATCCCACATTCCAGTAACTGTTGGGGATAGATCACATATGACTGCGTTTACCTTACCACCAAAGTATTCGAAAATTTGCTCTACAACTGATTCATCTTCAATGTCTCCCCTCACAAAATGAACTTCAGGAATTTCTTCAACAAATGATTTGTCAATGCCCATGACTTGTCCCTTGTTTCCTGCAAGCTCATGTGCAACCTGGCTCCACCCACCAGGAGAACAACCAAGGTCCAAGACAAAAAATCCAGGACCTATTATTCGATATGATGTGTTTAGTTCTTTCAGTTTGTATGCTGCTCTGCTTCGATATCCTTCCTTGTGTGCTAATCTTCTATACAAGTCACGCCTTGCATCAATTAATTTCATTTCTTTGCCTTCTTTGTAGAAAGTTCAGTTAAGACCCATTGTTCAATCAAAGGACAAGTCCTTGGACTAATTTCTCCTTCAAGTGTACACTTTGATTCAACTGGGCATATTAGACAAGGAGCAGATTCTATTGACTGGGTTGTTACAGGTACATGTGCAATCTTTAGCTTGTAAGTCCAACGGCCATTTTCAAGAATTTTTTCTCTTTTTACCAAGTGTTGTCTTTCAAGCTTTAGCGCAAGTCTTGAGCCATCCCTGCTTGAGAGCTTGAGTTTTTTCCAAAGCTCACTTTGAAACATGCCATTGTCACCGCGTTTTGCAACCAAGCCCAAAACAGTTGTTTTTAGTTTTTCCATATCAAGACCCTCTATCTGGAAGTTCTCGATCTCTTTTTCATCAATTTGTTCTAGTTCTTCCTCTGAGAGTTCAGCATCCTTTTTCTTGTCGTCTTTAGACTTTTTCTTTTCTGGTTTATCAGATACTGCTTTCTTGCCAATCTTTGGCGATTCCTTTTTCTTTTCTGTCTTGGCTACATCCTTTTTATCTTCAGCCTTTTTGATCGGTTTTTTTTCTTTTTTAGCCATATTAATCACTAATAACTAGAGGTTACTCCGTTATTACAGACACTCGTGCAATATAATAACATATAATTTTCTTATTGTACCCTAATGTTGGCCATTACACTAATGCTGTTTTGGTTGGTCTTGTCCTTCATTTCTGCCACAATCTGGTACATACCTGGCTTATCAATCACAGGTGAAAAGGTATCCTGAATTGGCATAATGGCATTAGTTTTTGCAAAGCATTGTTCAAAATAGGCGTGTTGAACAACCACCTGCTTTGGAGATGTGCTTGGATCGTATATTGTCAAGTACAGGTCACCACAATCAAATGAAGTGTTGTTTACCATTACGCTAAAGCTCAATGGTGTTGATACAGTATAATTGCTGACAAGATTTAGCAACCTGATTTGTGCATCTCCTTCTTGTTGTCCAGTGTGTGGTGTAAATTTGAATTGCCACATGTTTAATTGTCTATCAGGCTGTCCCAAAACATCAGCCAGTACATATCCTCCAAAAATCAATGACGCAATTACAGGAAAGACAAAAACAAGATAAGCAATTTTTTTTACTGCCAATTATAGTATAACCGCTCTAGTTCCCATATATCTATTTGGTCGAAAAAGATCCAAGTAACAAATTTGACGAATAAGTTAAATCACAGCCAAGCCAATAGCCGCTAGATGCGACTTAGAAAATTTAGAGTTCAAGGTTATCGTTGCATTCATGATTCTGGTGAAATCAAAGTTGGGGATCTTGCAGCATTTGTGGGAAGAAATGAAAGTGGCAAGACCACGATTTTAGAAGCCCTCACATTGCTTAACAAAGATACAAAACTTTCGGAATTAGACTTGTGTGACGAAATGACTGAAGAGCTCAAGGCAGAGGTAAGATTAGCAGAAGGAGAGTTTGTGTTAAGCGAGAAAGAGACTGCATTAATTCGCGAAAAATTTCCAAATCTCCAAGACATAAAGAAGATGAAGATCTACAGGACAAACAAGAATCCCAGAGTCCAATATGATTTTGGAGACGTAAAAATTAGCGGTGAGGCAAGCAAAAGACTCAACTCTTGGGAAAACTTTGTAGACAGGATCAAGTCCTTTGTGGCAGCCATGCCAAACCCCATACGAATCAGGCTGGATACCAAGTTTCTAAGTGCTCCACCACCACGAACTCGAGAGGTCTTTATGGACATGATGGCAGAATTTAACAACAACATCTACCTAATTGCATCACAAGAGCAGCAGATAATTTCAGAATGGAAAGACATCTACCAAGATTTAGAGAGCATATTTGACAACATGCTAATAGGAACAAGCGAACGTTCTGCTCTAGATAATTTCATCGAAGACAAGTTACATCCACGATTTGTATACTTTTCAGACTACAAGAAGATACTTGGAAATATTGATCTTGAGGAATTTGTCAGAGAAACAAAAGGAATTAGAGCCAGGGGACTAGAATATGTAGAAGAGTTTGACAAGGCAGAGACTGTAAACAATTTATTTTATTTAGCAGAGCTTGACGCCCAAAAGCTCGAAGAGGTCCAAAACAGTCCATCAAGACTGATAAAACTATTACACATTTCAAGCAGAAGACTCAGTGAGAGACTCAATCCTGCATGGAAGGGAGACCCCATCCACGTAGAGCTGAGATGGAACCCTGGAAATGTTTTGAGTGTGGTCATATCAGATGTGCACAAAGATGGCACGGTTACAAATACAGGACTGCTCAACAGAAGAGCTGAAGGATTCAAGTGGACTTTTTCATTTATTGTAAACTTTGCAGCTGAGACACAAAAGGCAGAATTAAAAGAAGCAATACTGTTACTTGACGAGCCTGCCAGAAACCTACATCCTGCACAACAGAGAGGAATCTCAGATCTTCTCAAAGGTCTTGCAGGTTCCAACCAGATACTTTATGCAACACACTCGCCATTTATGATATTTGATTATACACAAGGAAACTTGCTAGTTGTAGAGCTTGACAAGAGGAGACACCTAAGTAAGATCTATTATGATTACTGGAATGCAGATGATCAAACCCTTATTCCAATATTATATGGCCTATCAAGAGGTCTTGTAGAATCCATAGTAGACAAGCAGATTGGTTACAATTCAAGGCCTGTGATAATAGTTGAGACCATGTCTGATTGCATGTATCTAAATGCATTTGACAGATTCCTAAAAGATCCAAATCTTTCCATGAATCCACTTAACATAGTTCCAGCATACAACAAGAATTCAGTCCTGTCACTTGCGATATTTTACAAAAATCATGGATATGACACTTTTATCTTATTGGACAATACCGAGGAATCAAGAAAAATTTCCACTGATCTTCAATCCAATGAATTCAAGTCAGTACAGATGATCTTTTTCGAGTTTGCAGGACAGCCTAAATTGTTCATAGAGGACCTTTTGATGGAGGATGATTACCTTTATGCAGTGAACCAGACATATGAAGTCAAGTTAAGAAAGGAAGGATATGCAACACTAACTAAAGATCAGGTATCAAGCAGAGGTAAGAAGAGTATCATAGATAACCTAAATGAGATTTGGAAAGAGAATCAACACTTGGGTTGGGAGAAATTTGACAGAGAGGATATTTGTAGATACATTTGTGAGAAAATAGTATTGAATGAGACAGACTTTTTATCAGACAAGACAAAGGACCAGTTCAGATCACTATACAGATTGATTGCAGAGAGAATAAGACAGAATCAGAACCTAGGAGTCCAGTCATCTGCAACCAGTAATAGATGAGACAAAAAATATCAGCATTTGTACTTTACTCATAAATTGCACTAGATTAAAAGATGATAAAAGTATAATTTCTTATTAAGATTTAATTGAGAGAAAGGTTTTGAGGGAAGTGAGTAACGTGTTATTAAAATCGGTCATTATTCTTGTTCTACTTCTTGGTAGCACATTTACAACATATACCATACATCCATCTTATGCAGCCTCGGAACTTGTAACGGTAACTGCTACAAACACCGAAGGAAAAACCATAATTTCAGTTAGCAACAGTGCAAGTAACACTGCAGACATAACTTCATTTACATTACAAATAAGCGGAGATGGGACTTTCAAATCATTCAAGAGTGAAAACGGCTGGCAGGGTATGAAGACTTCAACTGCACTTGCATTTAGCACAACAAATCCACTAAAGCCTGGAAATACAATATCTTTTGAAATCAAGACAGATCAGCAAACTCCTACCATGATTTGGAAGACATCAGATGGAGAGACAGGTGAGATAAACCCACAACCATCAAGCATCAAGCCACAAGATAATACTCAGACACCTAACAACAGTAACAATCAGAGTACCAAGCCACAGGAGAATACAGTACAAATTCAACGAGGCATACTGGATACATCAGTATTTAGAATAATTCCATCAACACCATCACTTGGTTCTCACATTCGTGTAGTTGGCCAAAGTTTTTCCGCACTAGCAAATCTTGATTTGTATTTAGGTAATGACAAAATAGGTTCATTTTCGTCAAATGATAAAGGAAATTTTGTAACTACGGTGGTCTTGCCAGAATCAGGACAACCCGGAAGTGTTAACTTTATTTTAAAGGACCAGCAAGGTAACCAAAAATCATTTTCTACAAACATCAAACCACAGCAGCAAGGTCATGGCCTAGTCCAAAATATTCCTCTAACATTAAACGTTGATCCTATCTATCACAGAGGAGATACAAAGACAATTTCTGGTACAGACACTCCTGGCAATACCATAACTATAACACTTCTTGATTCAAAAGGAAATCCAATAACTACTACTACGGTACAATCAGATAAAGATGGCAAGTATTCAATGAAAGATAGAGTTCCAATTGACAGAGAGTTTGGCAAATATTCAATCACAGTTTCAGATGGAAAGACACAGGCAACTAAACAATACAGTGTTGTTACGATCCACAATATCTCAGTCGCACCTGCTTCACAAAGATATGAGCCAGGACAGACAGTTACTATAAACGGTACTTCGATCTCAAACGAGATTGTACATTTTGTCATCATGGATCCCGCTAATCATCCGATTTATTCGCAGGATGCAAATGTAACTTCTACAGGCACAGTCTCCATGTCGTACAAGTTAGAAGAATCAACCATGAAAGGAACCTATACCGTAGACGTAACACAAGGCAGTGATCTTGTAGTTATTTTCTTTGGGGTAGGTCAAGACGTATCTCCACCAATAACAGCAACATTGGACAAGATCAGTTATCAGAACACAGACAAACCAGTTATTACCGTTACAGGTCCCTCGTCTTCGACTCTCAATCTTATCATAGTAGACCCCTCTGACAAACAAAAGTTTGCAGATATCATCAATCTAGGATCAGATGGACTAGCATCATATTCCTTCAATTTGACTTCATACACACCAGGAATTTATTCTGCCGTAGTATCTCATGCAGAAGAAAAAGTAGAGAAATCATTTGCAGTAGGACTTTCAACAACAAGTACTGGAAAAATTTCAATCAGTACTGTAAAAGACTCGTACTTGCCAGGAGACAATATCATCATCATTGGAACTGCCAATTTAAACAGTCTTCTCCAGATTTCCTTGACTGATCCCAATGGACAGATAATAAAGGTAGTACAAACATTCTCAGATAAAACAGGTCACTTTTCTTCATTTGATTTCAGCATACCACCCAATGCCACTCCAGGAACATGGAAACTTGATGGCACCAGTGGAGTAAACCACTCATCCATACCATTAATTGTAAAATCATCCAAACAGGCAATTACAGTTCACTTGGATAGACCATCTGGCGCATATGCAAGAGGGGACATTGTAGCAATATCTGGAACTGACGCAGGTATTACTGCAGCAGTGAAGATCACCATAAACAGCAACAGTACTGTTATTGACACTCTACCAACTTCAGCAACAAACAGAGGAGAATACCTTACAGATTGGCAAGTTCCACGCAACATTAATCCTGGAATATACACAGTTGAAGCATCTTCCATCACAGGCAAAGCTACAATCAGTATAACAATCCAATAAAGAACCAATTAGTAATATTTTTTACATCCACTACTTGAGAACGATTTGTGAACCTAAAGGACAAGATAGCTGAGATACCAGACTTTCCTAAAAAAGGAATTTTATTCAGAGATATTAGTCCACTCTTAAGAGATCCAGCAGCTTTATCCCTTGTCATAGACGAGTTTACAAAGATAATACATCCAAATGATGTAGATGTTTTTGCAGGAATAGAATCAAGAGGATTTCCTCTCGCTTGTGCACTAGCCCTCAAATACAACAAAGGGATGATAATGATTAGAAAACAAGGAAAATTACCAGGCATTACTCACAAAGTATCATACAATATTGAGTATGGAACTGCAACAATGGAGATTCAGGCCGATGCAATAAAGAAAGATCAAAAAGTGTACATCTGCGATGACTTGCTTGCAACTGGAGGTACAGCAAAAGCTGCCGCAAAACTAGTTGAAAAGATAGGTGGCAAAGTATCAGGCTTTGCTTTCATGGTAGAATTAACTGATCTAAAGGGATCAAAGGCAATCAAGGATTACAAACACAACTCATTGGTGAAATATTGACAGAGCAAGCCGAAATAGGAATCTTTGGCGGAACAGGAATTTATGATTCCGGTCTCCTAACAGAAAGCAAAGAGATTACAATAGATACACCATTTGGAAAAACATCAGATTCTATAACAGTTGGAACTTACAAGGGAAGAAGAGTTGCGTTCATGCCAAGGCATGGTAAAAAACACACAATCCCGCCCCACTTGATAAACTTTAGAGCAAATATTTGGGCATTCAAAGAAATGGGAATTAAAAGAATCATCGCACCATCAGCAGTTGGAAGCTTAAAAGAGGAGTTAAAACCAGGAGACGTTGTACTCCCATCTCAATTCATAGATTTTACAAAATCAAGAAAGTACACTCTGTATGAGGACGGCAAGGTTATTCACATATCAGTTGCAGATCCATTTTGTCCTGAGCTACAAAATGTTGTCTCAAATGTAGCAAAGAAAATGAATTTACACATACACAAAGATGCGACATACATTTGCATCGAGGGGCCAAGATTTTCAACAAGGGCAGAATCAAAGTTCTACAAAAATGTCATAGGAGCAGACATTATAGGAATGACCCTAGTTCCAGAATGCCAGCTTGCAAGAGAAGCCCAGATGTGCTATGTATCAATTTCAACAATAACAGATTATGATGTGTGGGCAGACAAGCCTGTTACTGCAAAGGAAGTACTAGAAACTCTGTCTAAAAATGTAGGAACAACAAAGAACATACTTTCGTTGCTTTTTGATTCCATACCACAACAACGTGGTTGCTCATGTCACAAGGCATTCGAAGAAGCCCAGTTCTAGCCATCTGCAAAAGATTCTTTTTTGAGTCCCTCTGGAAGAGTAATATCACCGCGAACAAGTCTTTGCTGAAGTTCGTTTATCACTTCATCTACATCATAGCCAAGTTTTACAAGACTCTTCTCAACAGTCTTTGAAATCTTGGCACCAATATTATGCCCGCCAATTCTACCAAAGGCTATTGCCTGAAACTTGAATGGATGACCATCAATATTAAAAGTACCAGTTATCTTGGCAGCTATTTGACTACCACGAACATTATTGATATGAACTTGAATGTCCATGTAAGGCTTAGATCTCTACTGCTTTGTTAATTGAAGTTTCGATGAGAAAGTTCCAGTGTTTATCATCATCAATCTTAAAGTCCTTTACCTTGAGCTTTATTACTTTTTCATCGACACACTCGTGTTGAATTTCATCATTTTGTTTTATCTTGACTAGTTTCCACTTGTCCTTGTGTTTTTTAAGATTGCATAAAAGTATAGCCCATTTTTGATCTGGAGATATTTTTGGCATTCCGACATAGTCCACAATATTTTCTATTCCGAGTTGCTTTTCCTCACAGAAAATTTTCTTGCACTTGGCACATCTCCATGTATCAACTGAACCTATAGTTCTTCTTTCATAATTTAGATTGGTGACTCCAAAATATACTATTTCATGATTACAAGAAGACTCTTCGTCTGCAGACATGTTTCCTCCTCCATTATCGGTTATATTTAGTTCTTGCATCATCATA
>JAGWGU010000033.1 GCA_028867275.1 Nitrososphaerota archaeon | reverse complement strand
CACTCTCCACTTCCGACTCTACCTCCACTTTCAGTAAATCCAAAACTCAATCATTACCCGAAACACTCTCCACTTCTGATCAGCTCACACTAAAGCAATCAGTCAGTGTCACACTACCTGAAACACTCACAGGCTCTGATATGATCACAGCGAAACCATCATCTATCACCTTACGTGAAACAATCACCAGCTCCGACCAGCTCACACCAGTACAGTCAATAATACAATCACTACCCGAAACACTCTCCACTTCTGATCAGCTCACACCAATAAAATCAAAGAATGTCAACCTACCTGAAACACTATCTAGCTCTGATGCTACCGCCTCAATCACGCAATCAAGAACTATCACACTACCTGAAACACTATCCAGCTCTGATAGTACTACCTCAATCACGCAATCAAGAACTATCACACTACCTGAAACACTATCCAGCTCTGATGCTACTACCTTCATATCCAAGACATTTATCAAAAACCTCTCAGAGACACTATCCAGCTCTGATGGTACCACGGCATCTGCAATACACCGCATCACACTACCTGAAACACTATCCAGCTCTGATAGTACTACCTCAATCACGCAATCAAGAACTATCACACTACCTGAAACACTATCAAGTGCTGATAACACCGCCCCAATTCAAACAAAAAGTATCACGTTATCTGATACACTAGCAAGTGCTGATACAATCAAAACTGCTGCACTATACAATACCACATTAACAGAATCCCTTGCACTATCTGATACCATAGAAAATACCGAATCACTCCACACTACACTAACAGAATCACTTGGACTGTCTGATGCCATAACAACTACAACATCACTTCATTTATCATTGCAAGAATCTATGAACATGTTAAGCTCGGTGACAGTAGCTAAGAACCTTGCTCCAAACCAAGATCTTGTTGATAACTCACAAACACAAATCACAGTAGATCCGGCAAAACCACAATTGGTAATAGTTGATAGTAATGCAGCTTTATCACAAATTACAATTCCATCTACAGTAACAAACCCCACTATCAACTATTCTTCTATAACACAGACTAGTGGCAGTGTGACCTCTGTCCAAATTACTAATCAACTCAATATAACAAAGAATAACGGAAATTCACAAACTGAAGTCAAAGTTACAATTCCTGCAAGCACAAGCATAACAGGCACATCCTGGAATGGTGTACTTGAACTACCAACAGTTCAAAGCTCTGCAAATCTAAACTTCCCAGTCTCATCAGGACAAGTTGCTACACCTCAAATTGTAATTGGTCTTGGTTCATCTGTTCCGTTAACATTTAGCCAACCAGTACGCATCTTACTAGTAGGACAAGCAGGACAACATGTAGGTTTCTTCCATAATACATCTACAGTGACAGAGATTACCGCAATCTGTACCTCTGATGATGTATCTGGTATGCCTTCTGGTGCAAATGAATGTAAAATTGATGTACCTACTGGTATGGCACTCTGGACATTCCACTTTACTGGCTTTGCAACATGGAGCTCAAGCTCTGCACCTTCTGCAGCACCTGCAGCAGCATCGGCACCAGCATCTAGTGGAGCTGGAGGAGGATCTGTAGGTGTTGGTCCAAGTTCTGGCCCAAGCTTTGGCTCATCAGGACCTGGTGCATCTGAAGTAGGACAAGGTGGAATCTTGACAGAGTTGAAGATACTTGATGTATCATATGACACATGTGATACCAACACAGTAAAGATACTTGTTGCCTACTCTGATAACAATCCAAGCATCATATTGAGAACATCAGTATCTGGTATAGTTTCGGCAACCCCTGCAAAAGAACAACCATTTGCAGCAGAAAATGAAAATGCTACAATCAAGAAACTAGTCTACGAAGCTCCAATAAACTCTAAAGAAAAGACATTTGAAGTGTTAGCTTTGCAGGCAGTAGGACACGATATCTACTCTGTAGGAAAGACCATCGAAGTAACAGATTGCCATGGTGAAGTATCCTTTGAGGGTGAGCAAACAATCGTACCATTAGAAATTGATACTAGTTCACCCAGGATATTTGATGTCAAGTTCCAGCTAGACAATGGAACAAAGATCCCATCATCTGAAGACAATCATGTTATCAATTCAGGATCCATAACTGTGTACGCAATTGTAGACAGCAAGACCTCCCTTGATAATGTAGAACTTAGATTTGTAAAGACAGGCGATCCTTTAACTAGTTACAATACAGTAAAGATGAATGTTGCACCTACACAGATCTCAAACTCTACATACCTAATCTCAGGAACAATCTCAAAGGATATTATGCAAGCACCTGCTCTTACATACTGGATTAGTGTTCATAACTCTGCAGGAAAAATAACCAGCTCTAATAGCTACTCTATTGGGGTAATGCCAAGTTATCCAGTTGTTGGCAACATAGATCTTGATACACAGATAGCAAGAATAGAAGGCACTACGGCTCATCCTACTGCATACTATACCAACAACTCTACTGGACCAGTCTATGGACGCGTTGTCTTGCTAGTCAATGGAACGGTATCATATGCCTCACCATCACAAATATTTGCAACTGGACAGAATGTAGTAAGTCTTCAGTGGAAGGCTCCTACAGTTGGCAAGATATCTCAATATCAATTGCAAGCAAGAGCAGAGATCTTTGGAAAATCAATTGATATGGTTCCATCATATGTTACAACATTCCCTGGAACGTCCAGCCTATCAATATCAAAACTGGCTAACGTTACTGATATCTCAATAGGCAATAGTACAGTAGCAAAGGCATCTACGCTGTATTCATCATTTAAGAACGATGGTACAATGCGATTCAAGGTAACTGCATCTGATGGCACATGTGTAATAGGTGCAAGTGACAATTGTCTTGTTACCAAATCTACATTGGGACTTGCTGGTAATTTCAAGTCAGTTACAATTGGAGATCATATTTACAGGATACGATACACTGGACCTGATGATGCACTTGAGAGATTCTCTATAACCTCTGTTGATTCCATGAGTGGCAACTGGAAAGTCGAGATTGATTCCGTAAATAGCATGCTACCACTGGCTCAAGCCATGGATGATGTTACACTCAAAGTAAAATACAGAGCAATAGAATTGCCATTCATAACTGCACATCAATAGTGATATTTTTGTACTCTAGGGAAATGCTGTGGCCTTGGCAAGATGAGAATCAAGTTCTGAAATCTTTATTCTTTCTTGGCTCATTGAATCTCGGTTTCGTATTGTAACGGTATCATCTTCTAATGTCTGGTGATCAATTGTAACTGCAAATGGAGCACCAATCTCGTCCAGTCTCCTATATCTTCTTCCTATTGCACCCGAGTGGTCCAAGAATGCATCATATTTTTTTCTTAACATGATGTAAACCTCATCAGTCTTTTCAGCCAATCCGTCTTTTTTTACAAGAGACAAGACACCAACATGTACTGGAGATAGATACGGCTCTAGAGAAAGCACAACCCTGTCATTTTCCTTGTCTTCGCGTAGTCTGTGCTCTATCATGGTATAGAGACTTCGGTCTATTCCCATTGATATCTCAAACACATGAGGCAAAACCTTTGTTTCATCATCCATTACCTCAAATTTTTCTTTGCTGATGTTTCCATGACTCTTCAAGTCATAATCCGATCTGTAATTGCACGCGACAAGCTCCAGCCAGCCTGTGTTTGTTTCAACCTCAAAATCAAATGCTATAGTAGCATAAAATGCCTTTTCCTTTTCTCCAAGTTTTCTAAACCTGCTTCTTGTCACATCAATTCCTGTCTTTTGGTAAAACTCGACAAGCAAGCCAAGATAATACGCCACAAGTTTGTTTGGAACTAGGCCAGAATCTACTGCCTCCTTGCATGTCATGCTCTTTATGGTATCATCAACCATTATCCTGATCTGGGTATTTTCTACTTCTGAGAACTTGGAAACATCATCAAGCTTGTCTGGATTGCAAAAGACCTCGATCTCTGCCTGGTAAAATTCTCGTAATCTAAGAAGCCCCTGTCTTGGTGAGATCTCATTTCGAAAACTTTTTCCTATCTGGGCAATACCAATTGGGAGTTTTCCCCGCATTGTCTTGAACAGCCTTGGAAAATCAACAAAGATGGATTGGCATGTCTCTGGCCTAAGGTATGCAGACTCTCCCAGGGCCCCTATTCCAACCTTGAACATCATGTTAAATTTTTTGATGTTATCAAAACTTCCCTTGCATTTTGGACATTTGATATTTTTTTCTTGTATTACTTTATCAAACTCTGCAAGGTCTGCACTTTCAGGGACTGTTATCGATGTAATCTCTTCTATCATCTTGTCTGCCCTAAAGATTGACTTGCATTTTGTACATGTTGCAATTGGATCAGCAAAACTTGCCAAGTGGCCTGATGCTACAAATACGTTTTCTGACATAATCTGGGAACCGTCAATCTCCCACATCCTGTCCCTTCGTACAAATTCTCTTCTCCACAGCTCGATGAACTTGTTTTTTAGGCTGACCCCAGACGGGCCATACTCCCAAAATCCTGCATGGGCATCGGAGTAGATCTCACAACTTGGAAAATAAAATCCGCGCTCCAGTGCAAGCTGTATTATCTGGTCATAATTCATGGTACCATCAAGTCCTCTCTAAGCCAGCTCTTTTACCTTTTTCAAGTTTCCAATGTCGTCACGTCTCTCGTCTATTGGTGTCTCTAAAATTATTGGAATTTTTTTACGATTTATTGCTTTAATGATGTATCCGAGCCCTTTCTCTCCGATATGCCCAAGTCCAATGTGCTCATGTCTATCTAGATTGCTTCCCAATTCTCCCTTGGAGTCATTGAGGTGTAAAATTTTGAGATGTTCAAATCCAATGGCCTTGTCCAATTTTTTAAGTGTTGCAGCTGCACCCTTTTCTGTACTCATGTCATAGCCTGCAGCAAAAGCATGACAAGTATCAAAACAGATGCCAAATCTTTTGGCAGGCCTTAGTTGGAATAAAATGGACGCAAGCTGGTCAAGATCAGAGCCGACACTGTTTTTTTGACCTGCAGTATTTTCAAGAAGAATCATTACATCATCTGAAGTATCTTTTGCAGCTTTTGTAAATGCCTTTACCAACATCTCGATTCCTTTATTGTCCCCCTCACCCTTGTGGCTTCCCAAATGTGCAACGATATACGGAATTCCTAGCTTGTTGCATCTTTTTATTTCGTCTATTAAAGAATCAAGAGATCTTGCAAATGGATCATCTTCTGGGGAGGAAAGATTTGGCAAATATGGCATGTGGGCCACAGTTGCAAATCTATCAATCTTGGTTTTAGCAAGTTTTTCTTTAAAAGTTGAAGCATCACTACTTGTTAGAGGCTTTGCAGCCCATCCTCTGGGATTGCGAGTAAAAATCTGAAATGCTGAACATCCTGTTGCTACTGCGTTATCAACTGCCTTGTCTATCGAGCCTGCAATGGATACATGTAATCCAACCTGCATGTCACTAATTTATTTGGGTTTAATTTAAACTCGAGGGAGAATAATCCAAGTTTTACCATGACAAGATGATTTTTCAGGATAATCAAATTTTTAAGGTGAACAAGGACAAAGAGAATGTGCTAAAGATTGGAGTAAAGGATCTGGCAAAATATCCTTTTTTGACAGAAGCTGGAGAGTATCTGAAAAATACAGGACTGAGTCTTGAACAGCTGGGACATCCCGACTGGCAGCCCATTGTTGAAAAGGCATATGGCCGAATTGTAGTTGCCTCATCTGGCCAAATCTATGGCTCTGATCTTGAAACGCTAGATAATGATTCTGAACTGCTCTCCTTTCTGGTAGCAATAATTCTGCTAAAATCAGCAGGCATTGCAACTCTAATCCGAAGGTTTTCTCTTGCAGAATCAAGAAGAGCTGAAAGGTATCTGCAGCAGGACTTGTGGGTAAGCAGAGACAAAAAAAACTTGGAACTTCCATTGAAAATAATTCAGGATCTGTTTGCAGTCAATGTATCAATTGACAACGAAGAGTTCGTGATCAAGGTGCCTGATTATCTGCGGAGGGCTGTCCATTTCCATGAAAAAGAATGGAAGTTGGTAAACCGAAGGGTTGCAAATGGTCTTGTTTACCTTAGTGCACATGAAACAGTCAGACTGATACGAGCTGAGCTTGGTGAATACATCAATGAAAAGATCCAGTCAGTCAGTGTTGGTTCTATCCCGCAAAGCTTCCGGCATAGAGTAGAGGATCTGGTTGCACTTGCCAAAAAGTTTTCTGACACAACCTATGTATCTTCAGAATATCCTCCATGTGTAAAACATGGGATTGAAGTTTTAGAAAAGGGAGAGAACTTGCCGCACTCTGGAAGATTCTTGCTTGCTACATATCTTCTCTCAAAGGGTCAGACAGTTGATCAGATTGCTCCCTTGTTCAAAAATGCTCCAGATTACAATGAAAGAACTACAAAATACCAACTAGAGCACATCTCAGGCTCGTCTGGAAGCGGAACAAAGTACCAATGCCCATCATGTGAAAAACTACGAAGCGAAAGCCTTTGTTTTGCCATACCTGACTGTGATGGAATAATAAATCCTGTACAGTTTGGCAAAAAGAGGAAGGATAAATGATTGAGAAAAATGCTTTTCTAATAGAATCTGCATTCAAGGAATATTATTTCAATCGCTTTGATCTGATACATGTTCCGCAACGTGCTACAGAAAGGGAGTTTGGGTATCAAAAGTTCAACTCTGGGATGATTAGACACTTGGTTGTAAAAAACGACAAGGAACTCCATCTTCTGTTGATGAAAGAGGTTCCATCTGATGTCTACTGTTCAAATGCATACTATACATTTCCAAATCTTTCAATGTCTGAAAAAGACTGGAAGGGTGCTGACTTGATATTTGACATTGACGCAAAGGACCTGGCACTTTCATGCAGAAAAGATCATACTGTCTTCAAGTGCAGCTCTTGCAATAATCATATGATTGAATTCCAATCGCAATGTCCCAAATGTGGTTCGACAAAGTTTGAGACCGTATCTGTGAGCTGCAAGAATTGCATCGCCGAGTCTAAAAAAGAGGTGACAAAGCTTGTTGATATATTGACAACTGACCTGAATATGCAAAAAGAACAGATCGAGATATATTTTTCTGGAAATGAAGGGTTTCATCTTCGTGTAACAAATACTGATTATGAGAAATTGGGTTCCCAAGAAAGGGCAGACCTAGTGGATTACATCATGTTCAACGGTGCAGTACCTGAGTCATTTGGAATCAAGCGACAAAACAATTCCAAGTCCTCTCTTCCAACCTTTGAGGAAAAAGGCTGGCGAGGAAGAGTTGCCCGTAAACTATTTTCATCAAAATCAAAGGCCCCCAAAGTAACACGAGAGATAATTGCAAGTGGCTATTCTGCATTTCAAGTCCAGTTAGAGGAGATCAAGAAAACTATGGGAGTACGAGTCGATCCCAAAGTAACCATGGATATTCATAGGATATTTCGACTTGAGGGCTCTATTAACAGCAAGAGTGGCCTTTCAAAAATCCAGTGCACAAATCTGGATTCTTTTGATCCATTTTTGGAAGCATGTCTTCTGGGAGATGACAATGTTGATATCATTGCAGACTGTCCGGTGCAGATTAGACTAAAAAACAAGAAATTTGGACCATTCCAAAGTGAGACAGTCTCTTTGCCAAAATATGCTGCAGTTTACATGTTGTGCAAAGGCCTTGGAAATGCAGTCTGATACACTTCTTTTGACTTATTAATGGTATTTTGGAAAAGAAATCAGGTAAGACATTAATTTGACACAAAGGAAGGTAGCTTGATTTTGTACAATTCATCGACCCAGTCCAGCCCACCTCCACGTGATGCTGGAAAATATGTCAAAATTGGTATTGTTGCTCTAATTGCTATTGTAATCTTTGTCCTGACAAGCAACCAGGCAGTAGTCTTGTACATGAACTCACAAGAGTTTGGCACTCTCTTTACAAAACCATTATACTTTTCATTGCTCTCTGCTGTGGTTCTTGCATCTATTACACTGATACGGGTAAACATAAAAAATCGATCATCGATGTCGTGGTATGGGCTCAATGTAGTCCTGACATTTTTTAAGAGGGGAAGCAACTATTCTGTAACAGAAAACATTCCAAGCTTCAAGGAATACAAGCTAAGTGTTCCAAACTTTATCATCTGGCAAATAACAAAGGTCGTGCTATTTGGCGCATTCTTTACAAATCTAATGTTTGGGTTTGCACTTGCCTACTTGCTTGAGGGACACGACTTGGGTGTTAACAGCATATGGAAAATATTCTCACTTCCATTTGTCACACCACCCACTGATCCATCTTATGCTGCAACTCATGTAGTTCCAATGATTCCATCACTGACAATTCTTGTTCCACCACTACTTGCTGTAATTGGTCTTAGACTTGTGCTCTATGTAGGACTGCACAACATTGTGGGACTGATCACTAGATATCTACAAGATGCTGCAAAGGGCAAGCCAAAGTTTCTAGATTACATATCCACAATTGAGGCAATGATTGGAATTGGAATAATTTGGGCCGGAATAAACATGTTCTTTACAAACCAAATTGATTACAATACAAAATACGCCATAGGTGGCACACTTGGTGCAGGATTTGTCCTCATTGGATTTTATTTTGTTGACAAATTTAAGTCTAGAGTAATCATATTTCCATCAAAACGTGACATCTACATTCGCGTACTTGCCTTGGTAATCATTGCACTCATTGCAGGTTCCATAATGATGGTAAACAACAGCATTGCAGACGCACGAAAGATAGAATTTCTTGGTCCATACAAGGCAGAGCAGATAGGTGTAAACCGATACCTTGGGCAATTAGACCAGATAACCATAGTTCCCCATGACGTAAAACTAAGCTCAGTTCCTGCAGGTGATATTCCAAGTTATGTTGCACAAAATAATGATCTATTAAGTAAAATCCGAGTCTGGGATTGGGATGCAGCGTTTGCAAAATTAAAGCCAGAGATTGGTCTTATACCATATGTTGATTTTGAAAATAATGATATTTTGAGATTCAATGATACACTATACTGGACTGCATCGATGAAGCCTGTGCTGCCGTCTTCTGTAACTCTTGAGAACCAATGGTATAATCAACATCTTGTCTATACCCATGTTGACAATGGATTTCTTACACTTAATGCTCAAAATGGAACAATTGTTGACAGCAGTAAATTCTTCCAGCAACGAATGATATACTATGGAGAAGGCGGTTTGTTCTCAGAAACCTGGGCTGCCTATCCTCAGAACAGGCAGACTTCGGCTGAACTAAACAATGCAACATACCATGGAAGTGGAGGAATTATTGTCAAGCCACCTATCAGCCAACTCTTTGAGCCCAACTTTTTCTTGTCATACCCAACTGAACCAATACATATCCTAAGATACAGAGATGTCCATGACAGAATGCAGTTGCTTTATCCATATTTCCAGTATGACTTGCTTGGAAAACAACTAGATATTCTTCCGGTCAGTGATGGAAAGAATACTTACTGGCTTGTACCATTGATTGTAGGTTTTGATACTCAAAATGTTCCATGGTCATTTAGTAATCCATACTTGAGATTGGTGGGATACGCACTAGTTGATGTCTATGACGGCAAAGTGACTTTAATCAAGACAGGTGATGACTTTTTCACAGACATGTTTGCAAGTCAGTATCATGATCAGTTCATTGACATGCCATCATGGCTTGGCAAGCAACTTCGATATCCAGAAGCTCTCTTTAACTGGAAAGTTGAGATGTTCAACATTTACCACGTGACAGATACTTCTACATTCATACAGGCAAAAGATTTCTATGAAGTACCTGATGGCCTTGGAACTTATTACGTAGAGGAAAAGCCTCCTGGATTTGACAAGCCCACTTATGTTGGAATATTATCTCTTGAGTTGCGAGGCTCGCAAGGACGAAACTTGGCAGGCTATATGATCGTACAAAATGATGTTCCAAATTTTGGCAAGATGCAGTTCTATCAGGTACCTCTTGACTCCAAGACAAAACTTTTAGGACCATCTGCAGTACGCGAAGCATTAGCAAGAGAATCTGATTTTGCCCAACTACAAACTCTGTTGCGTACTCCTAGAGTAGGAGATAATATCCTATATAAGATAGGAAACCAAGATGTTTACTTTATTCCTGTATATACCGCAGGCTCTGGTGGAGTGGTTACACAGCTAGGAACCATTGCAGCAGTGGGTGCTGCATTTGATGGTGAATACTTTGTAGGACTAGGAAATACACCGCAGCAAGCATTTGCTACTTACTTGGCAAAGGTCAGCGGCGTTGCGCCATCCAATGTCACTGCAGCACTGCAACTAGATGAATCATCTAGGATGAATACAATAAAGACAATACTTGCTGATCAAAAGATTACAATACTCACTCCGATGTCCATCCAGTTTCCGCTTACATTTGAGGAAGGCAAGGTGTCCTTTACACAACAGTCTGATCTGGACAAGACAAAGAACCTCATATCAGAATTTGTGAAAAACTTTGTTCAGCCTAGGGACAAGATATTATTCTGGCAAGAAAATGGCACAGTAAAACTTGGCGCCGTGTTAGTAGAGAACAGTGTACCAGAACTGCACTATATTACCATAGGTGTAAGATAGTTGCTGCTAGTTGTAGACAATGGCTCTGTCTACACGTCGTCACTTTTGGACTGTATAAAAAATATTGACGTATCATTTGAGTATCATGTATTTTCTGATGTACCGTCACTAGATCTTGGAAACTATTCTTCTATTATGTTATCAGGAAGGCGAAAAAACAATTCTGATATGAACATGATAAACTCAAAACTAGTCAGGCACTCACTGGATACAGGAAAACCATTGCTTGGCATATGCTATGGTGCAGAGATACTTGCGCTCACCCTTGGCGGGACAATAAAAAAAATGGCAACATCTCGTCATGGGCTGTATAAGATCCAAATCACAAAAAATAATCCTCTATGCAGCGGAAATATTGATGCCTTTGAAAGCCACTCTTACATGATATCAAAACTTGGCTCTTCTTTTATTCCTCTAGCTTCATCTGATGACTGCAAGTTTGAGGTATTCCAGTGTGGTACCAAAAATATTTTTGGGACACAATTTCATCCAGAGATGAGCGCAGACGGAAAATCTTTACTGGAAAGATTTTGTGCCATTAAATAGAATATTAATACTGTACAAATTATTGATTCCTTGATGGACCCAACCCATACATTAGAGATACCAATTGTACAAGAGGAAAATATTTGCCTGCCACTTGTTGTCAGTGCAGTGTCAAAATACTGGGGAGTAGATCTGCCGCTAAAAGAAGCCGCAGAGATTGCAAAAAAATATCAAAACATGAAAGGTAGCATACTAATCGAGGGTGTTGAGCTTGCAGAAAGGCATGGCCTTTCAGGCGTGATATCAAACTCTACTCTAAAGGAACTCAAAAAAATGATTGATATCGGTGTTCCTCCAATTGTTATTTTGCCTGGGGTAAAGGATGTGGTGCAGCATGCATCACTTGTTGTAGGCTATGATGAGACAGAAAAGACAATATTTCATTACATCCCAGAGCCTGAAAAAATAGGAGCAATACCTGAAAAAATATTTGATGATCAGTGGCAAGAAGATGACAGACTGATGATTTTACTTGTTCCACAGGACATACTGCCAGACATCAATACATTTGATGAAAAAAAAATAAAATCCAACAGACTATGCTTTGATGGGGAAAAACTACGACTACAGGGAAAGACTAGTGAGGCAATAGCCACCCTAAGACAAGCCCTTGAGATCAACAAATCAAACTCTACTGCCATGTGTCTCTTGGCAGGCATACTAAATGACCAAAATTCTAGTGAGGCTGTAACTTACTATAACAAAACTATAGAGCTGCACTCTAAATATTATCTTGCATATAGGGGACTTGGAAATTATTATCTCAAGACAAAGGATTATTCTAATGCAGAAAAATATTATACTCTTGCGTTGGAGGTTGACCCCACAAGATTTGCACCAATTTACAAGAATCGCGGACTGGTAAGATATGAGCAACAAAAACTTGCTGCAGCCAAACAAGATTTTCAAAAATATTTGGAACAGATGCCTGAAGCACATGATAGGGCTGGAATTGAGCAGGCAATTTCTCAATTGTAATGGTATCTGCAAAAAGGATTTAACGTTCATGTTACCATCAGAAACAAATGGATTGCATTTTTTGTAAGATAGTACATGGGGTGATTCCCGCAAAAAAATTGTACGAGACCCAAAACTCTCTTGCTTTCTTGGATGCCTTTCCACTTACCCAGGGTCATACGCTTGTGATTCCAAAAAATCATTATGACAAAGTCCAAAAGATGAGCGCACAAGACAATAGCGATCTCTTTGAAGTAGTTAGAGTAATGGCTGGAAAACTAGAATCCATCTCTCCATCTGTATTGATTGCAGTTCACAACGGAAAGGAAAGCGGTCAAGATATACCACATGTGCATGTTCACATGATACCCAGAGACTCTTCTGATGGTGCAGGTCCGGTTCATAACATGTTTTCAAAAAGGCCATCCCTTGATGAAAATGAATTTGAAAAGATAGCAAAAATTATACAAAAATAAGTGCGGAGTGCGGGAATTGAACCCGCGACCTTCAGCTTGGGAAGCTGACGTCCTGCCAGGCTGGACTAACTCCGCTGAATCGAGATTTGGTATCTAACATTATATAGGTACGTCCGGCTTTGTGCCTAACCTAATGAATAAACTTGGCACTCTTTTAATTTTAAAGTACAGTATTATACGGTACAGAGAAATGATACCATGATAACAAAGGACATCCATCTGAGCAGGCAAAAGATAGAAAGCTCAAAACGCAAGCTTGCAGAATTTAAGAACGGCCAGCTTGGGGCAAGCTTTCTTGATGCCATGATAGTACATGGCATCTCGGAAAAATCTGTAGGGGTTGGTGCGTGGTATGTCATCAACATACTACGATCTCTTGATACAAAGCCTGTAAAGGACTGGAGCAAGGAGGATATCCAGTATATAGTAAGAAAGATGCTTGAGAGAAACTGGAGCAACCAGGTCAATTTCAAGTTTTTAATCATTCTGAAAAGATTTGTCAGCTTTGCAAAACAGGACGGTACCATTGTTGAAAAAAGAAGAGGCATGAACTACAGCAAAGAGGTTGACTGGATAGCACCCACGCGGTATATAGTAAAATCAAAAGAGAGGAGGTTAAAGGCAGAGGACCTCTTGACTGGAGAAGAGTTCCTAAGATTGGTACAAGCTGTTCCTGCAGTCAGCAGCAATACAATGACAATTACAAGGGATCAGGCCATGCTTTATGCTGCCTTTGATGCTGCAATGAGGCCAGGCGAGCTTCTCTCAATGACTGTGGGCTCTGTAAGCTTTGATGATCGCGGCATTGTGACCCTCTCGGTCTCAGGCAAGACAGGCCCAAAGGTCATTCCAAGCGTCCTGGCATGCAGGCCGCTGCTTGACTGGATTGAGGTTCATCCTCGCAGGAATGACAAGGATGCGCCATTATGGTATTCAAAATATGGTCAGGATAAAGTTGTGACCTACAAGTACCTCAAGGATGTAATCAAAAAATGTGCACACCAGGCAGGCATTACAAAAAAAGTATTTTGGTACTTGCTAAGACACCAAAAACTCACAGAGATAGGAGCCAAGTACTCAGACCAGATATTAAAGCAGTTTGCAGCATGGTCCACATCAAAGATGGCAGAAAGATACGTTCACCTCTCAAGCTCTAACATCAAAAATATTCTCCTAAAAGAACATGATCTAATAAACAAAGACGAGGTCAAAAGCCAGAACATTTTAAAAACAAAGAAATGTCCACGATGTGCCCAGGTCTTTGCACCCCATGCCCTTAGATGCAAAAACTGTAACACCATACTGGATCAAATATTTGCAATAAACTTGCAAAGACAGAAAATATCAGATGATGCCCTGGCAACAAATGATATACAAGAACTAAAGAAAGATTATGCCGAACTAAAGGAACTAGTAACAAAGTTAATGGGAGAATTGGGCTGATAGGTTTCTACCTTGTCAGCCTTTCAAGGTTTTTAATCTTCCTCTCTACAGATTCCATTTTTTCTTGCAGTTTTATCAGGAGCTCTTTTTGGATGCTAATTTTGCTCATGTCATAAATGGTAATGTCATGGAATTAAAGAACCTGAAAGATTTACTGGAGTCTATAAAAAGTACATTTTAGGTGACATTTTCTAAAATTGATTTTAAATTTTGACTTTTGGTGACATGCAGCAATTTGGCATGAGAAAAGATGTCGACGTTTTACAATTAGAACAAATAAACAGGCATATGTGGGATAAATTATAAAAACGCAGGAACCGTGTGTAATGAAACTACTGGTTTGATCAGAATGTGATGCTTTTAACTTCACATTGTTAGTTCGATTGAGTTGAATTTACACCAAGGCATGCCCTTCTCTGTTTGATATGACAGGTAATCCACTTGCCTGACGGATCTTTATGCCTTGCTCTGAGTCGTTCCACTTTGTTGCCTTTAATTACGAGTTCCCGTCTTTCTATAATTGCATTATCGTAGTTGCATCTTCTGCAAAGCCCAAATTCTTTCTTATTCTTTTTTGATAGCTCATCTTCCTTGAACTTGGAGCAGTCCAATATTACACCCTCTGGTTCTTCTGCAACACATGGTACAGTTACGTATCCATATCTTGGATCCTTGTACTGATGGTAAGGAATCTCGGGATGAAACTTTATGCCATGGCTTCTGCACCAGTTCCCAGGCCCAAAGTCTACATTGCACTTTATACAATGATCAGGTCTAGTCTTCTTGTATCCACTACGTTTCTTTCCAATCTGGTTGCCTCTTCCAGAGATGTTTCTTGATTCTCTTTGCTTCCATCTCTTCTTTGTAGCTATGACTCTGACATCAAAATACTGGTAAAAGGCAGGTCTCTCTTCTACTTTGTCGTTTATGAATTTTGAAACACAATTTGCTATCAAGATATCATCAAGACGATTCCCTAAAATATCTGTCAGATTCAAAATCCTGTTTGTTAGTTTTGCTTCGTCCTCTTTGAGATGTTTTGTATCATAGTATAATGTAATAGAGTCATAAAATAATCTCAAGGCCTTTTTTACCGACGCTCTTTCTCTCTGTCTCTGTTTCTCTGTCTTTTCTTCTCGTACATACACCTGTGCCCTCTTGATAGACTTTATTTGATCAGGATCAAGCTTGCCGCTCTTGTTGGCAGCTTTAAAATGTCTTATTCCTCCCGTACCCGGGCGTACAAACTCGTCTTCATCTACTGTACTATTAGTATCAGAATCTCCATGAAAATCAGTACGCGCTAAAAATTCCGCTTTTCGTTCCTTGTCTTGCACAAGGCCGCACTTTTTGCAGCGGACAATGTCCTCAGCCGCAATCCCTTCGGCATAGATATATTCTAGATCCTTATCCTTGCAGTGCTCACAGCTCTGCAGTACCATATTGTCAAAAGATGAGATGTTTTTAAACACTTAGGAAGGGCCGTTTGATCATTTTAGCAGTCAAAAATCTCCTCATAGAACTACAATATTCCGATCTTTATTGATGAAAGGAGATTTCTTGTATTCATGATTGCTTTACGCACATGATCAATCTTATCGCAGTACCTTTTCTAACTGAAATTCCATATTCATTGTGATCTTATTCTGTATGTAATGAGATGAACTAATTTCAGGATAATAGACTAAAATTCAGAAAGGATTTACTTTTTTAATTTCCGACAAATTCTTTCTAGATTGGAAATATCATGTACTTTATCAGGAAGATAAAAAAGACAAAAAAGAAACTGGACAAGAGCTCCTTTATCATATCTCTGCCAAAAAAGCTACAGAGAAAGATTGAATCGCAAAATAGCGAGATAGCAAAAAGGCTTGAAAACTTTACAAGATTTCGTTATTTCTACGATGATACAGAAGGTTCAAGATGTTTTCTGTTGAGCCTATGGAATAACGAGCTACCGCCAAACTCCATACATGATAAAACAGTTACTACAACAATACAGAAAAGCGGCAGGTCCAGCAGGTATGTGCTGGTACCAAGGAAGGTATGCAACAGGTATGGATGGGATACGGGTACAGAGCTTGTGATCGGACTTGACTACCAGCTAGACGAGTTTGTGCATGGTACCATATACAAAAATAATGACTTTGTAACAGACAAAGAGAGGCAGCCACGGGCCTGTGTCATAAAATTTCAAAGGTACCAGGACATGAAAGAGATCTACAAGATAAGACTAGCAAAGAAAAAGGAAGAGCTTGCAAGGCAAGAGAGTGATGCATACTGGAATACACGCAACAGAACTTTCAACTATGATGTTATCATGGACAGGATAAACTATGCAAGAAAGCACATAGGTAGGCTGGTCTGGAACCGCCTGTTACAGATGAACCTTGTTGCGGTATCGTACAGCGATTTTGTAAAGCTTCGAGCAGAGAAGGAACGAGAGAGAAAGAAAAAGAGACACCAGTTCCTACAAAAAAGATATGGCAGCAGGATAACGTGGAGCTACAGAAAAGATTTTGTCAAGCGTGGCAGGAAATACGGATATGACTATGATTCATACTATGAGAACAAGCTTGATGATCCTGATTCGTATTTGGAGAATAGACTAGACAATCCCGATTCGTACCACGAGGACAAGCTTGACAATCCAGACGACTGATTTTTTTAATTTTGTACGATACTATTGAAGTATAATGGCATGTGAAACCAATAACAACATAATAGCAATAGATGCAGGAACCGGCTTTGTTAAGTGCATCTCATCCCACCTACGAGTGTCATTTCCGTCAATCTACGCATCAAGGAGACTAACCAAGTGGGAGGATCCAAAGGAAGGAGTAGTAGAAGCTGTAGGATATGAAGCAAAAAAGATGTCAGTCTATCCTGATGTTGTACTTGTACGGGCAGTACTTGAGGGCAAGATAGCAGAGGAGAAGGCCTTTGTAGCTATAATCAGGGAGGCGGTAAGAGATCTTGGATGCGAGAGAGACATTGGCTCACTTTTGGTTGTGATGGGCCTTCCATATGGTGCAGCATTACAGAAACAGCAGCTTGAGAAGCTTGTCGAGCGAGCCTTGAAGCCAAAAAAAGTTCTTGTTATTCCGCAATCGATTGGCACATTGCTTTCCGAGGATGCAAGGACTGGTATGGTACTGTCCATTGGACAGGGAACCACAGAGCTTGTGCTCTTTGAGAACCTCAAGCCAGTTACTGGAATATCAATTCCACAAGCTTGCGACTATCTGTGTGATGGAGATGAGCTTGCCTACATCGAATACGAAAAAAATATCATTGACAAAAAAAGGATAGATGCGTTAACTAGCCTTCTTGCAAACAAACTGGCATCATTTAAGACCAGACTAAACAAAGAGTATGACATCTATGTGTCAGGCGGAGGAGCTCTCGTATCTGGATTATGTGAGTCCTTGCAGGCAAAGGTACCAGAAAATCTTAGAATAGTAAAAGATCCAGTGTACTCTAACGCAACAGGACTCTACAAGCTTGGCCAGATGGTATCTAGTACTGGAGTTCAGCAAGTGACACACCATCTGCCATAACCTCTTTCTTTTTGTTACCGTTTTCTTTTGTTGATTCAATTATTGTAATGGCACCATTATCATTGCTTACCATATTGTCAAGAGACTTGATATCTTTTGATACAACAAATCTGCTCTCTTCAAGCTTGAAGTAGAGTCTTGCGCCTTTTTCTATCTGCAACTTCTCACAGATTTTCTTGGGTATTGTAACTATTAACGAGTGTTCAGGCTCGCGGCCCATCCTCATCACACTTCTTTCAAAAATTTTCTGTATCATGATATGTAATAGTATGAAACCATGAAAAATTAAAAATGAGATCTGAAAACACCCAAAGGGATTAGTTGCCTTATCTAATTCTGAGCAGCATTGTCCTACTAATCCGACATTATATTCAAGTATATTCTGATAAGAATATATACTACTTAGCATATATTCTATATAGAATATGATAGTAGGCAAACCTCCTGAGAAGATAGTAGACAGGAAAGACGAGGTGGGCAAGATAGTAGATACCATGATGAATCCTAGATCCAATGTGAACTATGCCTTGATAGGACATCGAAGGATTGGCAAGTCTACCATACTTGGAGAGGTAAGGCGCAAGTTAGAAGGTAAACTGATTGTGGCATACATAGATTTTGGAGAGTTTAGATACTCGCCAGTTGATCTTGCCGAGAGATTGACCGAGGAGCTTACGCAGGCCTATTACGATACCCTGCCTGCAACATCAAAGATCAAATCCAAGGTGACATCTGCACTAGCACAGCTAAGGGAGATAAAACGAGTCCGTGCAAGGCTTGTTGCAGGAATTGATGAACATGGAAGCCCGACAATTGGGATAGACCCGTACGTAAAAGAAAGGGAGGAGAATTATCTCAAGGCATTAACGGATACATTTGATTATGCAAACAAGATATCCAAGGC
>JAGWGU010000032.1 GCA_028867275.1 Nitrososphaerota archaeon | reverse complement strand
TTTACCTTGCTCCTAGAGTAGAGAGTTAAAAGATTTTAAGGATAATAGGGCGAGGTTATACTGATTTGAAACTTGTTCTAAAATTTGGCGGAACTTCTGTTTCCTCTCCGCAAAATATACGAAACGTTGCAACCATGATAAAAAAACTAACAAAGGAGCACAAAATCATTCCAGTGTTTTCTGCAATAAGCGGAGTAACAGACGATTTAATCAGGATAACAAATTTGATTCAGAACAGAAACAAGGAAGCTGCAAGTTTGATTGCAAAGAAGATCATCAAAATGCATACTGAAATTGCAGATCAATGTGTCAAGAACTCTAAAATAAAAAAAGACTTGCTCAATAAGATGAAAGCAGACCTTGATGAATTCCAGGATCTTTTGCATGGAATGTTGCTACTTGGAGAGGTGACACCACGATCTTCTGATTACATGATCTCATTTGGTGAAAGACTGTCCATCAACTTGGTGGCATTTACACTAAATGAAATGGGCATAAAGGCAGTACCTCTCACAGGAAAAGATGTAGGAATAGTTACAGATTCTAATTTTGGAGGGGCAAAGCCACTGATGGATACAACACGTCTTCATGTATCTCACACAATAGAAAATCTACTCCAAAAGAAAACCATGGCAGTAATTGGTGGATTTGCTGGTGCAGACCAACATGGTAACATAACTACATTTGGAAGAGGCGGATCTGATTACACTGCAACCATTATTGCATCAAGTATCAAGGCAGATGAAGTCTGGTTAATGAGTGATGTAGATGGTTTGATGACAACTGATCCAAAAATTGTAAAAGATGCTAAACTGATCAAGGAAGTATCATACATTGAAGCAATGGAGATGGCGCTATTTGGTGCAAAATATATTCATCCAAGAGCACTAGAGCCACTTGTTGCAAAAAAAATTCCTTTGCGAATAAGAAATACGTTTAATCTTGATAACCCAGGTACACTGGTTACTGCCACTCCACAAGCTGATACACAAAAGACAGTAAAATGTGTCAGCACTATACGACATACTGGACTAATTGATGTTAGGGGAGGAAGCATGGTTGGTGCCCCTGGTACTGCAGCTACAATATTTTCAATTCTTGCAAAAGAAGGAATTAACATAATGATGATATCTCAAAGTCCATCCGAGTCATCCATATCCATTATAGTAAAGAAAAATGACTTGGACAAGGCAGTAAATTCACTTGAGATGAACTTGCTTGGTAAAGTCATCAAAAAAGTAGATGTTACAGTAGATGTATCCATCTTGGCTCTCATTGGTTCTGGAATGAGAGGAATTACAGGAGTCGCTTCAAAAGTATTTACAGCTGTAGCAAAAAAAGGTGTGAATGTAATAATGATAGCCCAAGGTTCCTCTGAGCTTAATCTTGCATTTGTAGTCAAAGACTCTGATTGTAATGCAGCAGTGCAGGCACTGCATGATGAGTTCCAACTAGGCAAATAGCTGAAATTCTCTCTAAAAGCATATTTATGCAAATTAGATATTCATAGCGTATGAACAGATTTCTACTTTTAGCAATTATTGTAATAGTTGGAGGTCTTGTAGCTTCGCTATCATTATTTAATGATCAACTTGCTAATGCTGGATCAACAAAGAAGATCCAGTTTACTCAGACTATAACATCTACACAAGATCCTGGAATTGGTCACAACAACGAACAAATGGCAATAGTCTTGCCGCCAAACAGCGGTTCAATTTATCACGGTTCAATTACATACAGTTCAAGCCAACCTGTTCAAGTTGTTATTTTACATCAAATTGACAAAGGTGATTCAAAGGGCCAACCAATCTGGACAGTAGATGGCAATACACTTTATGCCATAACTACAATTGATTCAAACTCCACTGGCGGTAGTTTGGATTTTACAGGATCTGCAATCGGTCTGCATTCAACAAACTCTAGCCAGTTTACTGCTACCGTAAGTGTAGATGGATGGATCAGAGTGACAACTCCTATGGTAACTCAATCAACAACTATCGTACCACCAACTGAAAATTATACCATCAAGATACCAAAAAGCACAATTCCAGTACAGATACCTATGCATGAAGGAATAGTAAATGGAAAAACTGTTTACTATATCATAACAGACTCGAGCAACAATCTTGTAGCAAATACAATCTCGGACAAACAAAACTGGAAGGTTCAGGTATCCCCTGTATTGGCTCATGTGCCAGTAGCATCATACGGTAACATCTTTATCTTTACCAATGGAATTACTGGAAATGGAACACGCGGATATCAGGATGACGTGTTATCGTTTACACCCACTGACAAGCAATACAGCCCGTTAAGCAAAGTAATTGAAGTATCTTGGAATGTGGGACGAGGGCCATTCATTCTCAATTCTACAAAAACAATTCTTGATGCAAACATGACAGGAAAGATAAAACTCACTGTCACTGATACAATCCTGAATACGCCGGAGGTAATATGGGATGGAGGCGCACTGGATGTGAGAGCCAACAAGGTATTGTCTGACAAGACATCATATCTGGACGGACAAGTTCTTGATGTGAATGTAGATAACATGACTGCTACCTTTGTAGGACACAGAGGATGGGGACCTGATGGAAAAACAATATACTATATCATAACTGCCGGAACTCCTCAAGGACCTGCACAGACAATGAAGATTCAAGACGTTCCTTCACTTTCACTCCTTGGCTTGTCAGCAAGAGATGTCTATCACTTTACTAATGGTTTACAGGGTGCTGGACCATTTGGATATCAAGAAGGAATTTCTAGTGCACAATCAGGAGATTCTACTTACAGCCCTATCTGCAAAATTTCAATAATAAATTGGAATGATCCAAAAAATGTAAAAGTTCTAGAAAATAAAAATGATATTGAATATGAAAAATCAATAGGAGATATTACAATACAAGAAGCAACAGTACTTGACAAGAACTACATTCTTGATTGTCCTATTGTAAATCCGTAAAATCATCAAAAGGGATAAATTTACTTTGGGAATCTCCTAGTGTGAATGACCGGCAAGCTGTTTATTGTAGGTGTAGGACCTGGTCATCATGACCATATGACTTTTCGCGCAAAGCAAGCAATTGAGGAAAGCAACACAATTGTTGGTTATGAGACATATGTCAACTTGGTCGAGGATCTAATAGCAGGAAAAGAGGTCCATAGATATGCAATGACACAAGAAGTAGAAAGAGCACACCAGTGCATTGATCTTGCAAAATCTGGAAAAATAGTCTCACTTGTATCAAGTGGAGATCCAGGAATATATGGAATGGCAGGCTTGATCTATGAAATTTTGGCAGAAGAGGGATGGGACAGAAAAGCTGGTCTACATGTTGAGATAGTTCCAGGAGTTTCATCGCTTAATTCTTGTGCAGCACTAGTTGGCTCGCCGCTTATGACAGATTTTGCTGTAGTAAGCATGAGTGATCTACTTGTTCCTTGGGAAATAATAACAAAAAGAGTAGAAGCAGCAGCTCAAGGTGATTTTGTTATTGTAATATACAATCCTGCAAGCAAAAAAAGAATTCATCAATTGCAAGATACACGCAAACTTCTCCTAAAATACAGATCACCTAACACACCGGTAGCAATTGTAAAAGGAGCATTTCGAGAATCAGAAGAAATTGTTCTAACAGACTTGGAAAATATGGAAAAACACAACGATAAGCTTGGCATGATCACCACTGTAATAATTGGTAATTCTTCGACTTACATGTACAAAGACTTGATGATAAATCCCCGTGGTTATACATCAAAATATAATATTGTAGAGCCGCAGCAGACAAGAAAATAGCATGACAACAGTCCAGATAGGACTAACTTTGCCACAAGGATGGTTAGATGAATTTCCTACAGATAGCCCTCATGAGCAATTTTTGTTTTCAAAAAATGTTGCATTGACTGCAGAAAAACTTGGATTTAATGCAGGATATGTTTATGATCATTTCATTCCGCATCCTGTAGATAACCGCACTGAGACTTTTTTTGAAGCCTATACGCTTCTTTCTGCAATTTCCTCAGTAACATCAAAACTCAGGATAGGGCAGGTAGTTACCTGCAATTCATATAGACATCCATCTCTTTTGGCAAAAATGACATCCACACTTGATGCAATAAGCAATGGAAGACTAGAATTTGGCATAGGTGCAGGCTGGTTTGAGTATGAATACAATTCCTATGGGTACAAATTTGATGACGCTGTTGCACGCATTGAGCAACTTGACGAATCTCTTACTATGATCAAAAAAATGTGGCAAAATCAAAAATCAAGCTTCAAAGGAAAACATTACTCTATCAAAAATGCTATTTGTAATCCCAAGCCTGTGCAAAAACCCCATCCACCAATAATGGTGGGTGGTGCAGGAAAAAGACTCATGAAGGTTGCAGCAAAACATGCTACTAGATATAATCACCCATTTGGAACACCTGAAATTTTAGAAGAAAAAATAAAACTTCTAAAAGAAAATTGTAAACTAATTAAAAGAAATCATGACGAAATAGAAAATTCTGTATTGTTGCGAGTACTGGTTGGAAAAGACAGTGATGATGTAAAAGACATTGTATCAAAACTAAAAAAGAAAAATGAAACCATTGCAGAATTTATCATACGCTCAAAGGATAGTATTGCATTGGGTACCCCTGATGAGGTAACCAGTTATCTGCAACAATATATGAAGATTGGAATAAACTACTTTATTGTAAATTTCATAGGATTGTCAAAATCACTTGAGATGCTGTCACTATTCTCAAGAAAAGTAAGACTCAGCCTCAAGTAGTTCTCTTTATTGCTTCTGCAAGTTCTTCTGTCAGAGTGATTTTCTCTCTTATTGGCCTGATGATTTCGGTGACATATTTGGAGACTGTGGCCTTTAGATCTGACGGATGCAGTTTTTTCTGTGCAAAATCTCCTTCCAAGTCTTGATAACTTGTATAGGTAACATTGCCGCCAAATTTGTCTGGGCGCTCTACTACAATCTCATTGAATTTGTGGAAAATAATGTATTTTGAGATCTCAAGCACTGGATTTTTTTCCACAATTCCTTCTGGGCACCATGCTTTCTTGAATTTTGAATTAATCTCTTCATCTGTATCATGAACAAATATTCCTGATGTGGATTTTGATTTGCTCATCTTGCTTGATACAAAGTCTGAATCAGAATCTGAGGCAGGCTCTGGTTCTCCAAGTCCTGCAAGAATGTGATGATGAACTGCAACTGGCACCTTCCACTTCATTTTTGGGAAGATCTCTCTTACAAGCATGTGGATCTTTCTCTGATCCATTCCTGCGTGCACGATATCCAAATCCATTGTATGAATATCTACTGCTTGCATTGGAGGATAGAAAAGTTGACCAAGATCAATTTTGTCTTTTTCTGTACTTCTTCCCATTATTGTAAGCGAACGCATCGTACGCTCAAGTGACATGTTCTTTGCAAACTTGACAAGATTCAACCAATAGTCTTTTTTTGATTCATAAAGTTGCGAACCTTCTACAATCTCAACTCCCGGGCAGAACATCTTGAATGCATCAGCATAATATTTTGATACCATTCTTATCTTGTCCCAGTCTCCGCCGAGTTTGTTGTTTAGGTAAGTGTGCCAGTCTGCCAAAAATACTGTGCACTTTACTCCGGCTTTGATAAAATCATTTATCTTAAATCCCGTAAGTATCAGACTGCCCAAGTGCATAAAACCAGATATCTCAAGGCCGATGTAGTGCTTGGGCTGTGAATTTGTATTAAACAGATTCAACAACTCTTCCTGAGTTACTACTTCCTCTGTGGGTTCTCTAGTTACAAGTCTGATTTTTTCTGTAACATCCATTCCAGTCAGATTCCAACATGTATTCCTATAAATTTAAGCATCAAGTTCTTGAATTGACTTTCTGGGGCGCGTGCTGAGATAGAATGCATGTGAGCTTATTAGAAATGCAGCAAGAAACATCTTTGTTGCAAAGATGAGATTCCATGGTCTGCTTGGATCTGGATATGCTACAGTGAGAGAATCAATATCAGGAGTTGCACCATTGATCATTCCCGCAGTTATTTGAGAACTCAGGAGAACAAAGTTGTAAATTGTTTCATAGAGTGTGACTATTGCAAGGCCCAAAAGCATCAATTGTACTGTTGCAAGCTTCCATTTTGAAACAGTAACTGTTCTTTTCCAGCCTATTCGTGAAACACAGTACCAGCTAATAATTGATGTAAAAAATAACCATGTTAATAATTTGGCAAAGTGTGGAGTTGGAAATTCTGTCTTGACAAGCACTTCGCCCATTACATATGTGCCCTTGGTTAACCATTCCTGTATCATGGCATAGAATCCAAATATTGTAATGGAACACATTATGAATGCGCTAACGTAGAAAACATACAAGAATATCTTGTAATTGGTATCATCTTCTTGCAGGTGCACTTTCATCTGATCTCGATGTATGTCTCCAAAATATAAGAATTGGTTTTGATTTAGGAACTTTAATTATGGTGAAAATTTTCTATTGTGTTATTGAAAATTCCGATAAATGTACCAATTATCGAAAAAGACGAAATAAATGAAGTACGTTCTGTATTAACAGAGAAATCTCTCACAACTGCAGCAAATGCTGGTGGAAAGAGGGTACAAGAGTTTGAACAACTTTTGGCCTCATATACAAAATCAAAATATGCAATAGCGGTAAATTCTGGAACAGCTGCACTGCAAGCTGCACTTTATGCTCTTGATATAAAACAAGGCGATGAAGTTTTGATACCATCTTTTACATTTGTAGCAACTGCTAATTCCATTGTATCAGTTGGTGCCAAGCCCGTGTTTGTTGACATACGTCCGGAAAATTATACAATGGATCCAGATGATCTCAAAAAGAAGATAACAAAAAAATCCAAGGTAATCATGCCTGTTCACCTATATGGCAACTTTTCATACATGGATGAAATCTCTGAGATTGCAGACAAGCATAATCTTGAGATAATTGAAGATGCATGCCAATCGCTAGGAACTACATACAAGAAAAGACAATCTGGAACCTTCTCAAAAATGGGTTGCTTTAGCATGTATGCTGCAAAGGTCGTGACTGCTGGAGAGGGTGGAGCTATAGTTACAGATGATAAAAACCTCTTTGAAAAACTGCGCAAGATTCGAAACCATGGAATGCTTCATGGTTATGATACCAGGATATTGGGACTAAACCTAAGACTACCAGAAATTTGTGCTGCACTAGCCAAGGTTCAGATGAAAAAACTTCCAAAATTCTTGGAAAAGAGAAAAAAGAATGCAACAATTCTAAATGAACTCTTGTCTGATCTTAATGTCATATTGCCTGAAGAAAGAGATGGAGTCAATGTAAACTGGTATCTCTATACAATTGCTACCAAAAATCGCAACAAGCTGATGAAACAACTGAATTCTCAAGGTATAGGTGCAACTGCATACTATTCTATTCCAGTGCACAAGACTCCATTCTACAAAAAAGATCTCAAGCTTCCTATTACTGATTGGGCTGCTGACTCTGTTCTCAGTCTTCCAGTAAATCCACTGGTCACAGAAAATGATCTACATCACATCTCAAAGACACTACACAAATTAATTACATGAATCTGATTGAAGACATTGCAGGGGAACTGTGCAGGATCCTTCTTCCAATAGAAGAAGAGGTATTTTTTGGGGATCCAAAATCAAACATTACAATCTGTACTCTATCAAGCATGAATCTCCTAAAGGACATATCAAAATCATCTATTATCGGAGAGGTTGCAATAGCTGGAAGACTATTGTCTGAAAACAAGGGAATTGATTCTCTTGTAAGATCTGTGATATCCAATGAAAAAATTGACACGATAATACTTTGTGGCAAAGATACACTTGGACACAAGCCAGGTGACTCGCTACTCTGTTTGTACAAAAATGGAATAGATGTGAACCACAAAATTATTGGTTCTGCAAGCCCGCATCCAATCTTGACGGTATCAAAAAAAGAAGTGTCAAAATTTCAAGGACAAGTAAAAATCATAAACAAAATTGGCGCAACCAATATCTCTGAATTAAAGAGCATGATTGAGACGTTGAGGCAAACTCAGTAACCGTCTATCTGCCTTTGTCTGTTTATTTGGTTCTTTTTTTGATATTCTTTTAAAATATCGTCTGGAGTCATGTTGAGCTCAAGTGATGCCTGGACGACAAAATGCCAGATATCTATTAGCTCTTCACGTGCTGCAGCTTCGTCAAAGGGCGTAGGTTTTTTCCACCACTTCCAGTTTGTGTTTATCTGGAGCTCTACTGCTTCATGAATTATTGCTGTGCAAAGTGCAGAAACCTTTCCTTGGGTATCTTTTGGATAGCGTTCAAGATTCATCATTTTTTCAAGATTTTTTTGTAGGCTAAAAATTGTATCTAGCTTGTCATCCATTGTTTTATTTTTTAATTTGATATCTATAACCTTTGTTAGAAGTAGACCATCTTTTTGTATCTGTCAAATCTTTTCTTGATGTCAGGTCTTTTGAGCCCTGTTATTCCATGTACTCCATATTTTTCTACTGCGAATGAACCCATGATGTTTCCGTATACTGCAGCCTCTCTGATATCTGACATCTTGGTGCTATTCTTGCTTGATAGATATCCTATCATTCCTCCTGCAAAACAGTCTCCCGCACCAGTAGGGTCTACAATGTCTTCCATTGAAAAAGCAGGTGATGGGAATATGACATCATCATAAAACAACAAAGAGCCATGCTCACCTTTTTTTATTATAACATACTTTGTTCCCCATTCCATGATCTTTTTTGCCGCCTTGATCAAATTGTGTGTCTTTGTAAGCAACTTTGCTTCCTCGTCATTGATTACAACTGAATCAACAGAACCCATCATCTTGATGACATCATTTCTTTTGCTTGATATCCAAAATTCTATGGTATCACACATGGAAAATTTGACCTTGTTAAATTCCTTGATGATTCTAGTATTCTGGACAGGATCGTTGTTTGCAAGATATACAAACTCTGACTTGAGATATTCTTCTGGTACAACAGGCTTGAAATCCGCCAGTACGTTTAGTTCTGTCTTGTTAGTTGTTCGTAGGCTTAGGGTTGAATCATAACTGCCGTCATACCTGAATGTCTTGCCTTTTGCATGAACTACTCCACGCGTGTCAACAAATCTGTCCAGTATATTTTGATAACTTTTTGGAAAATCCTGGCCTACAACTCCAATCAAGCCAGGCTTGACAAAGAAACTTGCAGAGATTGCAGCATATGTTGCTGCTCCTCCTAGTGCATTTTTAACAATTTTTGTAGGTGTTCTTATCGTATCATAAGCTATTGATCCAAATACCGTAAGCATATTTTTCTGGTTTTAGGAACCGTGTATAAATTCTCTGGCTTCTTGTTCTGTTGGATAATATGTGAATGGAACATTCACTGATATTATTGAGATTCCATATTTGCTTGTTCCAGTCAACTTGACATTTGGAACACTGTCACTCTTGTTATACTTGTCAAGAATTGTATTGTCTGCAGTAAATGGAGCCTGTGAGGCAATTTTTCCCATTGGTGGTATTACAATTGGCTGTAGTGTACCTGTCCCGAGATTCTCATTATTGATTGATATGACAAAGTCTGTCTGTCCTACGTTAATAGGAAGCAATGAGGGATTCTGGAATTGAAGTGTCATATTGTATAGTGAATTATCGGCATTTCTCTGTATTACTTTGCTCTCAAGTATTGAGATGCTCAGATGAGTGGCAGACAGATATTGAGAATAGGCAAATATTCCTGCTGATGCAACAATACACACTACTATGATTACTATCTTTGAGCGTCTTTCCACGATGATAAACCGGAATATTCCCTTTTAGTACTATACAGAAAAAAAATCAAGATAATTTGTGTAAATATTTTGATCAGTTTTCTAAGCTACTTAGAGCTAACAAAATAAATCAAGTCAATCGTGATTGAAGGTTACAAAATGGCAAGAATCAAGATAAAATACGGTCAAAATGAAATTGAGATCGAGTCAAAGGACTTCTATATAGATAACGAAAGCGTAGAGCAAGTCATATGCAACTTGGCGTCATTTGTAAAAGACTCTTCCAATGACAATCTTCAATACGAGTATTCCTATGATCAATCCCCTTCACAGACAACTGGGTTGCTACACTCGCTTGAAGATGCTGAGGTTCATGAACCTGAATTTGTCAAACCTACCTTTATCGATAAAGATCAGATCAGAAGCAAAATGCAGACACTAATTGAAGATGCTTTCTTTGATCAGGCAAGAACAGTCTCTGAGGTGGTGGCACAGCTAAGAGAATATGGCTGGTCTGCAGTCCCACTGGACGTATCTAAAGTACTTACAAACATGGCCTTTACTCATGAACTTCAAAAGGACCTAAGAGACAAGCGCAGTTATTATTCAAAAGTAAGGTTGCTTCAAGTCAATTAGATATTAAATCCGCACTTTTCACACGAGTCAAAGACATCGCCCTCTAGGTGGTCAAAATGTGTTTTGCATTTGAGACAGGTATGATGCATGTCATAATATCCGTCTTTTTCAATCTCTCCAATTCGTTTTGATGACAATTCCATGCTGCCGCATTTTATACAATGACACCCACATTGCATAAAGTTCGATGATCTTTTGCTATTAATAATCTAAAGGTGAAATTTTGGCCTTTCTAAACAATTTAGGGCTTGGCTGCGGTCTTTCTTGTTTTCTTTACAATTATGATTCCGGCTATTCCTGCTGCAATAATGCCTCCAATTAAAATGTAAATTGATGTATTGTCAGATGTGCTGGTTGGTACTTGCTCTATTGTAGCACTAGAACCCGCTTGTCCTTGGCCAACTGCTCCTCCTGTTATCTGTACAATGCCACTTTTGGATGGTTCAAATCCAATCCATGCATGAGTTGCATTATCATGGAATTCCGTGTGTAAGGTTGCATTGCCGTTTATTGTCACAGCATATGGACCAGCTAGAAGATCCTTTGGCATTATGACAGTGACTGGCACATTTGCCTTGTCTATATTAAACGAGTATGATTTTAGTGTTTGATCAAAAGCATAATTTCCAAGTCCTGATACAGTCCTTACTCCGACTGCTATATTATTGCCTGACAATTGAACAGTTTGAATGTTCATAGGTTCATTTATGACATATTCTAATGCAAATCCATTTCCATGTTGACCAAGACCCATGTCTCCAAGATATACTGGTCGGCTATTTGCCCAGACCATGTCAACTCCTTTTGGAAAATGAAATGCAGTAAAGCCAGTGTCTTGTGGTTCATAATACTTCCATTTCCACACTCCGTCAGTATTTGTTACAACGTTTACTAGGTTATACTTGATCAAAGTCATATTTCGTTGTGAAGGAGCAATGATTATGGACACTGGTGTCTTTTCGATCGTGGCATATTCAACAGACTTGCCATTGTTGTCTGTAATAGTAAGATTATCCATCTTGCCATCTACTGTATCCACTTGAATTGGCTTGAGATTGGAAGCAGTGGAGTTGATTACATGTGTTACATGTGCAGTACCTGTTTCATCAATTGTAATTTTGACAACTTCATTAGGGACATCTCCCATGGATAGCTGCTGACCAAATGCTTGGGAGCCTGAAAGAATCAGTATTGGTATGATAAGAAGACTGAGAAGAATTTTCAACCCTATTTCCTACTCTGATACACTTATGCGTAAAATCTTTGCTTCTTGCTGTGGGCAGTCATTCTTGTCTCTTGGAAGCTTGACAATCTTGTCTGCCACATCCATTCCCTGCAGGACCTGTCCGAAGACAGTGTACTGCTTGTCTAGGAATGTGCTATCTGTAGTTACTATGAAAAATTGAGAGCCTGCACTGTTTGGATCCATGGCTCTTGCCATTGATACTATGCCTCTAAGATGAGACCTGGAGTTGAATTCCGCCTTTATTGTATATCCAGGTCCGCCCATTCCCCACTGGCTCTTGTCTGATTTTTTTGTATTTGGGTCTCCTCCCTGAATCATAAAGCCGGGAATTACTCTATGAAATAATGTTCCATCATAAAAGTTACTTTTTGCTAATTTGGTAAAATTTCTCACAGTTTCTGGAGCAATATTTGGAAATAATTCAAAGACTATGTTGCCAAAATTTGTTTCAACAGTTGCTTTTGACACGTCTTGACAACTGGTTTTTAATCATAAGAACTTTTCTCCACTCTACTTAGACAGTGGGGTAAACGAAGTTACTAATTCTGCATGGTCATAACAATTCGTAAAATAAAAACATTTTAGGTAACAAATTTTTATTTGTAAAATTTCTTCAAAAATTATGATTCTGAGATACAAACATGCAATCTTGTTTTTATGTCAAAGTCAAACTTTCAAGTATCAAAAATTATTACCAAAAACATAGTAACAGTCTTATATAGAACATCTTGAAATTAAAATTCGTGAATCGTACTACTCAAAGCACAAGCATCAAACAAGCAATCAATGAACTGCTTGACAAGGGCTTTACAGATAAACAAGATATCTACTCCAAAGTAGTAGAAGAACTGGGGGTTCCAAGACCAACCGTAAGACGAGTAGCTAGAGATCTTAGAAATGAACTTCTGCAAAAAATAAAGATCTTGCAGTCTGAAGTTCCAGAAATGGAGATCGCACAAGGAAAGACTACTCCAAGCACTCAATAGCATTTACCCCTTTTCATTTTTACACAAAGTCATTTTTTCATCCTGAAAATCTGCATTACTATTTATATTCAAGCATCTGAGAGGTAAATTCATGGGACGTCAATATGATATACCTACAGTTGTAGTCTCTTGCCTTGCAGTATCACTAACTATCCTATACTTCGTACTTCCTGATGCGGTTCATTTCACTATGATGGTCTTCATAGCAGCTTCCTGGTTCCTAGTAGCTATATGCTGGCTAGCTCTGAAAAGTACCCAGTACATGCATAGACTTGAAGGCCATGAGCACGAACACGAAGAAAAAAAAAAGCTAACTAGTAGCTACGGTAGCGGACAAACCCTGCAAATGACATCAAATCAGATTAGTCAGGCAAAATCAGAATTAAATGCTGAACTTGACTCACTTCGAAGTTCACTGAAGGATAAAGACGAAGAGATTGAGAGCCTAAAATCTGAGATATCAAATCTTCATACACTTGTAGAGATTGAGAAACTCAAAGTAGATCTTGCCAATCTAAAGACTTTGGCAGCAAAGGAAAGCGCAAAAAAGAAAAAGTAGCTACTTGCAGTGTGCACAAAAATGTTTGCCGTGATTTTCTTTACATGAAGGACAGCTTATTGCTCCACCATAATGACAGTTACATTTGCATCCGTCGTTTAGTTTCTCTTCTGATATCAAGTTGTGTGAATAACAGATACGTCCTTAATATTTAGACATACTTTTTCGTCTTTTCAACGATACCACCACGCCTGATCTATTGCAACAATTTTGTATTTAGCTATACTTTTTGGCTGAACCATTGCCAAATAGGACGATTTAGCAATAGAAAGTACAACCTTTGGATTGTACTAAATTCAGATTATTGTACAATGTTTAGATTTAGCTATACTTTTTGTGCGGAGAATAAACCATGAAGAAGCTTCAAAATGTGTACTCGATTAAAGTAGCGAACTTTAATCCAAGTACTGGTTCTGACCTGAACAAACCTAGGATGCAGCGCAGTCTTTTGATATTTGAGAATTCAATAAAATCCCGCTTTACCAAAAGAGAGTACAAACACAGGCTGAAAACGTTCCTGAAATTTACAGGGATAGAAGACTATGATACTCTGGCAAGCCTAGATTCTGATTCAATCCAGTCATTTCTTGAGGACTATATCCTTGACATGAAGGTTAGGGGATTAAAGTCAGTTACCATCAAGAACTATCTCAGTGGGCCAAAACTCTTCTTTGACATGAATCGCAAGTTCTACCACAGGAAGATTCTTGCAAAGATGATTCCTGAAATGGAAAAGGAAGGAAACGACAAGCCGTATACCACAGACGACATCAAGGTGATGCTGGATACAACAACGATCAAGCGAACCAAAGCCATGATTCACTTCTTTGCATCAACGGGTGCAAGACCCAATGTGCTTGAAGACCCCGTGCTCAGACTAAGACATCTCCATGATATGCCAATGGGATGCAAGGCAGTATTTCTTTACGAGGGTTCTAGGGAAGAATACTGGGCTTTTCTGACACCAGAAGCTACCATATCCCTTGAGGAATACATGGAGGAGCGAAGGCAAGCCAGAGAAAGCATTACGCCAGAATCTCCACTCTTTGCAAACCGCCTTTCAAGATTTACCAAGTCAGGTCATCTCTCTACAACATCTTCCCGTGAGATCATGTCAAATTTGATAAAAAAGGCTGGTATAGTACGCTTCAAGACGGGTGAGAGGTTTGACAAGGCGGCAATCTATGGCTTTAGAAAAAGGTTCAACACTACTCTAAAGACAAACAATAGCATCAACTACAACATTGCAGAGAAACTGATGGCACACAAGAACGGTCTTGATGGCGTGTATCTCAAGCCAACCAGAGAGCAATGCTTTGCGGAATTTATCAAGGCAATTCCTGACCTGACCATATTTCCTGAAAAAACAATCCTAGTTCAAAACCAATCATGATATCCAGTTTATAGGTAAAATTACAAACTAAATTTTACATGTACAAATTTACATAATATGTAAACTGGAGCAGTTTTGTTTCCATTAGGTAATAAAACCTCAAACCCTCTTGCTCTCCATGGGTTTTAATTCGGGTGGAGATGGAACATCAAGTTTTTCTTTAACAAAATTCCAATCTAATCGATATAGATCAGGTACATTATTCCATGTATCAGTCATTTGATTTATTTTTTTAATATATCCTTTTGAAACAAGCCACAACAATGATTTTTTCAATAATTCTGATTCAGGTTGAATTCTTATCAAATCTCGACATTCCACATCACAAAGCCCTTCATCATGTTCTTTTATAATAGCCCAAAGTATCTTCCATTCACTAGATCTGGATTTTCCTTTCATTTTCTTCTCAGCATGTAATCCTATGAATTTTGAATAAGCTATTTCATTTGAGGGTGAGTATTTTGGATTGTTAGTATATTTCGTATAAAATCTTCTTGTTATTTCAACACCTGCTTCATAATTAGAACACATAAACAAATGATAGGTTTGATTTTTTTTAGGTTCAAATGGAAGTGGAAGTACGTATCTAAACCATTTGTGTAATCGGTCTCTATACAATCTTACCATCATTTGTATTCGGTCTTCTTTGGATTTTGATTGCAATAGGAAAGATCTCCAATCTTGATTTCCAAATAGCTTGTCAGCTTTAGATACAGCTTCCTTCTCATTGGAATTCCAACCTTGTTCGTTATTAATAGTTGGAAGAGGAGTTAATTCTCCTCTCCCAAGAAACCAGTCGGATGTAAATAAAAATATAATAAATTCTGTTCCACTTTGATAGTATTTTTTTATTCTTCTCTGTGCGACCTCTTCAATTTCTGCCCACTGAACAAATAACAAAGGATCAAAGAAAAAAAGAGAGTTCCCTAACCTATAACGATGAACAATGTCAAATGCTTGTAATCTATCATTCAAAAGATAGATGCTATCTTTTGTGTCCTCTTCAATTTTTGTAGCATATTGTAAACTATTCCATCTTCTAGCAATGACTTTTTTCAGGTGCTCATAACATTCTGGATTTTCCTCTACAGTGATTACAGCTAGATTGGAAGTATTGAAATTTGTTCCTTTAAGTTGTAATGCATGTCCTGATGACCCCAATATAGTTTCATTAGTTTCTGAGATGTAGTCTTCACCACTCCCTGAATTCATTTCTATGATAGTTGTTTGATTTCGATATTCATTATTAGGCCCACCAGAGGTAATTTCCCACCAGAGCTGATAATAATCTCCAATTATTTCTGATTTTAGCTTGGTACCCGTCTCTCCGCTGAGAACAATGGCATCTCCTTTAAACTCCAGTACCAATTGTATGGGGATGTTTTTACAATTATTTGAAAAGTACACCCATTCGTCAACTACCCTTAGCTCAATCTTATTTAATCCGTTTTCTTGATCTGTTAATAATGGGAGATAACTCTGCAATAGAATGGACCAATGCTACTTGGAATCCAACAACTGGTTGCACCAAAATCTCGCAAGGATGTAAAAACTGTTACGCTGAGAGATTATCACCAAAACTAAAACGCTGGGGCATACAAAAGTATAGAAATAATTTTGATTTTACCCAACATGAATCAGAACTTGGACTACCATTAAAGTGGAAAAGATCTAAGAAAATCTTTGTAAATTCAATGTCCGATTTATTTCATGAAGAAGCTGAGATGGGTTTTATTGAAAAATGCTTTATGACTATGATTTCAGCTGATTGGCATAACTACCAGATACTAACCAAAAGACCTCAAAAAATGGTAGCGTTTTCTCAATTATTTTACAAAGTTTTTGGTTTCCCAATTCCACCACATATCTGGATGGGGGTAAGTGTTGAAAATAATGATACACTGATGAGAATAGATCATCTTCGAAAAGTAAAATGTTATACAAGGTTTATCAGCTTTGAACCACTTCTAGAAAAATTAGATTGTGTAAATTTAAAAAATATTGATTGGGCCATAATTGGTGGTGAAAGTGGTCCAAATTACAGAGATGTTGATGAAGAATGGATTTTAGATTTAATAAAACAATGCAAAAAACAACAAGTACGGGTATTTTTTAAACAGTGGGGCGGCCCAAGACCGAAGTCTGGTGGCAGAGTAATTCGAGGAAAGACTTATGATCAATTTCCCAAACTGAACTCATTGAAGATTGTTCATAAAAAGAAATTTGAAAAACTTAGAGAAGGTTTACTTTTGTTACAAGAACAAACTATTCATAAACCACTCAAAATATCTTCCTTACTAAATATCTAAAATCAGAAAAAGCCCCATTCATTTCTAGTTTTTTTCCTAGATGGCTTCTTATTATGACCAAATCCCAGAATGTCATCATATCGATTACCTATTCTAGATCCATCCTTTCTTTCTTCAGAAATATTTGTTGGATTACCAAGAAAATCATCACGTACTCTGATAACCTTCAAACCTCGAGTTCTTCTTTGTTTTTTAGAAAGTCTAGAATCATTGCGTTTTACTTCGTAAGGAGTTTTAGTCACTTTACCTGTAAATGGATCAACATCAATACCTTCGTAGTCAGAACCTCTACCAGTCCTTCTTATTTTTTGGTGTCTCCACGAGAGATATGATTTTGCTGCATCTTCTGCTTCATTACCGCGATCAACATTAGTAGGTTTTTTGAAGACATCAAACATTTCTAATTATGTATCAATTGTTGTTCAAAGATAAAAAGTTGTGCATGTTTTATTGTTACATCCCTGACTTAACACACAACACCTCTAATTGGATACGAAGCAAAATTTTGAGAAATTCCTAAATTTGAACAAAGTCTGAAATTCTTCACATTAACTTTTGGGTTAGGAATTATCTCCTGCCCATTTTATGCAATATGCAAATAATATTAACAATCCCATTGCAATGAAAGATAACACCATCATCAATTTTTGCTTTGTTGATAATGTTGAGGGAATTGACGGTGTTCCTATTTTTAATGAATTCCAGACAATTACTAAAGTAGCTACTGCAACTGCTAGTGAAACACCAGCGTTGGTTCTTGCAGTATCAATTTGTACGTAAGTATCATGTGGAGCTGGATGAATTATTCCATTAATTGTCATATTTGGTTCTGGTAGATTATAGTCCAACAATTGAGCTGATTCATCTTCAGGAAGTATGTATCGTATCTGTATCTGGTTTGATCTGAATACATGATTATTCCAATCAGGTATAAATGATATAGTATCTGTCTTAGATATTCTGTTACTCTGATCATCATTAAGATTAGTCCAGTAATTCAAACCATTAAATTTCAATTGTATGTCTTTTAATGTCTGATTAGACATGTAAGGTAAGCCTCGAATTTCTACAGATACAAGAATCTTTTTACCAACCATGAGTTCATCATGTGAAATCCAATTGAATGTTAGAAATATTGGATTATGGTATTTACCTTGAAATTTTGTCACAGTCTGAAATGGATAATCAGTAGTTAATGGTACTATCACTGCATGAAAGAACAAAAATGTTAGAAATATCAAGGATGCAATAAAAAAGATGTTTTTACAACTTACCGCAGGTAAATCAGCCATTGTATTAAATTTGGATTATTGTACTAATTGAGCCTTTTTGAAGTAAATTTAGTCAACTATTCGATCTTGATTACCTTATTTTTTTCTTTGTAAATATAAGAATTTAGTAATGTTTCAAAAGTAACAATTTGGAACAGAAATTCTACACCATTCTTTTAAACCATGCCTGTCCTGTACAGATACTCTATGAAAATCTTGTATCCCGTGATATTTTTTCTTGCAGTCCTACCATATTTGATAGCTCATCAAGTATACAGTATTCCGTATATTGCACCACAGGAAGAATACGTCAATTCTGATACGGTTGTAATTGGAAAGGTGATTTCCGCAGTTCCATTTTCATCAACCTATACGAAATATCA
>JAGWGU010000031.1 GCA_028867275.1 Nitrososphaerota archaeon | reverse complement strand
GTCGGAGAGGGCTAGTGTTTCAGATAGTGGTTGCACTAGAGATTTCTGGAAAGTGGAGGAGTCAGAAGATGAGAATGTATCAGACAATGTTATTCCTGTTTTCTTGAAGGATGAGGTAGAGTCGGAGAGGGCTAGTGTTTCAGGTAAGTTGGCGTTCTTTGATTTAATTGGTGTGACTTCATCGGAACTGGTTAGTGATTCCGGCAGTAGCACTATCGGGTTCTTTGTCAATTGATCAGACAGTCCTAGTGATTCAGGTAGTGACTTTGATATTGTCTTAGTTAATTGATCAGACAGTTGTAGTGATTCAGGTAGTGACTTTGATATTGTCTTAGTTAATTGATCAGACAGTTGTAGTGATTCAGGTAGTGGCATTATCGGGTTCTTTGTCAATTGATCAGACAGTCCTAGTGATTCAGGTAGTGGTTGCACTATTGATTTCTTGAAGGATGAGGTAGAGTCGGAGAGGGCTAGTGTTTCAGATAATGTACTTGTCCAATGTATCTTGTAAGTTGCAGTCATTGTAGAGATAACGGCTGGGGGTATAGTACCTGATATTGCTGCAGTACCAGAAAAGTCACCTGTTCCGGTCGCAGATGAAAAAACATATTCTTTAGTTGAACCAATAACAATTGGAGAAGACCAAACCCAGCAATAGGGGTTAGTCGTACTGACAGTTTGGGATAAGGAATTAGCCGGAAAACTGCTGCCTATTTCGGGAGTTGCCGCAACACATGGGGCTTTCATGTTAGACCAAGTGTATATGGTAAGAGCATTTGCGTCAGTTCCTATACCATTATCATTAATTGTGTATGCCCTGTTTGCATCAACTGCTACAAACCAATTTCTGGCCTCTATGAAAGTAGGTTGATTGTTTTGATCAACTTCCACTTTTCCCAGCGCATATAGTTGTGGTTGTATGAGCGGTACAGAATAATTATAAGATACAACTGTACTGTCAGTGGAATCTAGACTTTTATTCCATGTGATTACTTTGGTGTCACCCATCTGGCTTATTGTACCATCAGTAACTACATTGAAAACACTTGGAACATATTCTTTTATCGTAACTGGAGAAGATCCAACAAATGACTTTAAGTCGATTTTTACGTTAAAATTATTTGGCAAATCAAATGGGTCAATTTTGCTTTGGGTTGTTCGCACTATATCATAATTGAAATTTTGCTGTACAGTAAAATATGTGGAAAAGCTAGTGATGCCAGATGGATTTTTTGCTGTCACATCAATTGTATAATTACCTTCTGAACTAGTAACATAATGAGCATCATACAAACCACACTCTGAACCAGGAGTAATACCACTTCCTGAAGAGAGTAAAGTACTCTGCAACTTCGGATCAGTAATCTTCATAGAAATTGTTGCATTACATACAGATTTACCAGTATTGTCCAAGACAACGATAATTAGATCAGCTGTCTCTCCTGGTCTATAGATGCTTTTTGCAGTATTAAGAGATACAAGACCCCACGCAAATTGAGTTTCACTGGTGTATGTTTTTCCATCCTTGATCAAGGTGATCTTTAGTTTGTACAGTCCAGGCGTTACTGCACGCTCTGAACCAAATTGTATGTCAAATTTTCCTTCTCGTAGTTTTTTAAATTCGGATCTGATTGGAATCTTTTTACCGTCTGGTCCTACTACATCCACATTCACATTTTCATTACCTTTTTGCCATCCGTCATGTTGTACAGGCTCTAGAGATGGTTTGATCTTTTTTACTACTGTTTTGAGTTCATTGTCACTATAAAATTGAAATTCAAACTTTGGGTTTTCTGTAATCAAATAGTTAGTCTTGAGTGCTTTGATATCAGGTACTACAGGCAAAGTCGAGATATCCAATTGTTCTTTTGATGCAGCCCCTTGTTCAAACAATGCGGCAATTTCATCATCTTTTAATTGATATCGGTAGATAGAAAATTCATCAATAGAACCAGAAAATAGATTCTTTACAGTTATTTCATCCCCGCGTTTTGTTTCTTCAGCTCCAATCAATACATCTGCAGAAGATTGAAGACTTGTAACATTTTTTACTTGAAGATGACCAGATAATGACATACCTATCCCAGCAACAGGTAAGAATGCTTCTTTCTGACCATTTACATACAGACCAATTTCTTTCCCATCAAATGTACCAACAACATGAGTCCATTCTTCACCAATTGTGCTGTTTGATTCTACAGTATGCCATTGTATACCATCAAAAATGGAGAACGAGGCTACCCTTTGAGGTAAAATTTTATTATTTATTTGAAGTAAGAATGAACGTTCTTTAGACGCAACTGTAAACACGTTTGAACCTTCCTCATAGTTTGGTTTTACCCATGCAGACACTGTCAGACCAGTTAGCGTATTGGTCTCATTCATACTAGCAGTAACTAGTCCACTGCCTTGCAGTTCTAACGCGGTACCATTCAATCCTTCTTTTAATTGTACACTACCTTCACTTCCTAGTCCTTGAATTGAATTTTGGGAAAAATTCAGATATGTTGTTGCATTTTCCAGAATTTGGTTTGCCGTCATGTTTGTAGGTATAACAGCAGTAACGTTTGCAGGTGCAGTGACATTAGTAGGTATAACAGCAGTAACGTTTGCAGGTGCAGTGACATTGGTAAAAGTAAATACTGGGACTATCGGGGCAGTAACGTTTGCAGGCGTAGTAGCATTAGTGAAAGTAAATTCCGGGACTAGTTGAGTGAGGTTTTGTACATTAGTCGGATAAACCAACATATCATCAATTTGGCCTGAGAAATAATCAAAATACCCTAAATGTGAAAGACTGGCACCGATGTCAAAATGCAATTTTGTTTGTCCATCCTTATCAAAATTAGAAGTAAAATTCTCTCCAGTAATTGCAAGTATATCTGGAAAACTTTGAATTAGAATTGGGATTTCCTTAATTTCTCCATTTGTATCAATCATCATGGTTTTTCCATCATAAAATCCAAAAACATAGGACCATTCTTCCTTGATTGGCTTTGTAGATTGTATAGTACGCCAGTCTTTTCCATTATAAATTGAAAGTTCAGCATAATATTTTTGATCAACATTTTTCAATCCGAATTCAAACCCAGAGCTACTCAAAATAGTATAGTGACTTGCACCAGTATATCGAGGCTTTATCTTTGCAGAAAAAATAACATGATTACTGTTATTTAGTATAACACTATCAATTTGTATATGACTTGAGTTACCATCAAGTAATAATGAATGACCTGTAGGACCTTCCATAATTCTTGTTGTATTTATAAAACTTAGCTGATCAGGACTAAAATCATACAATCTCCAAGAAAAGATTTCATCCAAGACGGGGTTTTTTGATTGAAATGGAGTTTGTGAAATTTTGATCTTGTTTGAGGTTGGTTGGGTTTCAGAAGGAATGGTGTTGTTTGAGATTGGTTGGGTTTCAGAAGGAATGGTGTTGTTTGAGATTGGTTGGGTTTCAGAAGGAATGGTGTTGTTTGAGATTGGTTGGGTTTCAGAGAATGCAGTTTGACTAAAAGATAGTAGAGAAAAGGTCCCTACCAGAGATACCAACAGGTAATGTCCGAGTCTACGCCTATCAGAGAAAATGCCCAACAAAGAAAATAGGTAAGAAGTAGTATTATAATAAATGGTGAATACCAAGGCTGAAAATATCCACTTGTATGCCTATTTTTGTCTATAAAACTTTTGAGCACTTCAGGTAGCAATTTAGATTACTCGTCTCAGGGATTTTCATAATTTTACAACCATAAGCATATTTTACACGTGTTGGCTCATGAAACCACTTAACATGTTATTTTGTTCATTCCAGTACCGTTGTACAGATTAACAATTGCTTGCGCATCACATTTTGAAACATATGGCAAATTTCTTTGGATGTTTGGATACATGAGATCAGCAGGATTGTCGGAGTGCAGCAAGCCAAACGCATGCCCAAGTTCATGCCTCACAATCAAAGCAAGTTGAGGGTAATTTAGCTTGTCCATATGATAAATTGTTATAACAGATTTTAGAATTTGATGTTGTGAATTACTAGCAATAATTTTAGTATATCCCGTATAACCATCAGGATTTTCCAAGTTTGTTAATTTAATTACTATATTACCAGATTCAGGACTGGTTTTCATGACATGAAAATGAAATGGTATTATATTTTTCACATTTTGATGAGATATGGCTTGCAATGCTCCAGACCATCCTACATAATATGTTTCATTTCCAACAACTATAGTTTTGTTAGAAAGTATTACGTCTGCTATCACTTGCATACGGTCTTTTGTAACTTCAGGCGAATCTTGTACATGAATATGAAATTGATCATTTTTTGCTACATGCCAATATACCCATGTCGTTACCTTGTTACCATTCATGTTTGTTATTGTATAATTAGTCCTAAGACCATATCCAGCGATGTATGAAAAAAGATGAGGTGAGACCAAAACAACAAGTGCAATTGTAAGAACAATCGAAACAACAATTATGATTACTAGATTTTTTTGATGTTTTTTACAGGTTGTTGAAGGATAGCTTTTGAACTATCAATTTCAGCAGGTGGTTTGTCAATCTTTTTAGCTAAATCATTAATGCTTTCAATCCCGTCATTTTCATCAGGCATTACATAAAATTATATACATCAGTATTAACAATTTTCAAAAATTTTATCGTTAGTAACACTTGATGGCTACATAATCAGATATGATTCAATCAATGACACTGTCATCATACTTTTTCGTATGATTCCAGGGGTTTCCTTGTTGTTTCATTATGTCTTAGCCATTCCAAAGTCTTTGCAAACGAATCGGCAAGCTCTGTAGTTATCAATACAGGAATTCCAAGCTCTACTGCCTTTCTCCTAATTTGATATTCATCATAAAGCATGCCGACATATTTTTCAAGTGTTGAAGTACTTGGCACATTTATGATAAAATCGATTTTCCTCTCATATAGCAAATCTGCAATGTTGGGCTTTCTTTGCGGCTCACTTATTTTGTAGACCACTTCGACATCACCTATTCTTTTATCAGACAAAAATTCTGCGGTATGCTCAGTTGCAAGCAGTTTGTATCCAAGACCTTTGAGCAAGAGTGCAGTCTGCAACAGTTTTTCCTTGTTTTCAGATCCACCAGCACTGATAAGAACAGAGCCCTGTTTTGGAAGAGAGTATCCCACCGAAGTCAAACCTTTTGCAAGTGCATCATAGAAACTATCACCAAAGCAAGCTGCTTCACCAGTTGATTGCATCTCTACACCCAATACAACATCGGCTCCCTCAAGTTGCATAAAGGAAAATTGAGGAACTTTAATTCCATAATGATGTATCTTGCGCCACCTGTCCTTTGCCACATGTGGAAGCAATTTACCTAATACTGCACGTGCTGCCAAGTTGATAAGATTCATTCTCACAAATTTTGAGACAAAAGGCATGGAGCGTGATGCCCGGATGTTAAGTTCTATCACATAGACTTGATCTTGATTAATCAGAAATTGCAAATTAAATGGACCTTTTATCTTAAATGCAATTGCTACTTTTTTTGCATAATCAAGTATGGTATCAACTACCTTGTTATTCAAGGTCCACGGTGGGATACACATCATAGAATCACCAGAATGCACTCCCGCACCTTCTATGTGCTCAATTACTGCACCAATCACAACATTTTCCCCATCCCCTACACCATCAACCTCAGCTTCAAGTGAATTTAGCATGAACTTGGTTATGACAACAGGGTAGTCAGGGGATACATTGGTTGCCTCTGCAAGATATTTTTTGAGTTGTGTTTCAGACCATACAACTTTCATTGCAGCCCCACTTAGGACATAGGATGGCCTGACAAGAACCGGATAGCCGACTTTTACTGCAAATTTTTTGGCATCAGCAAGACTTGAAAATGCTTGCCATGGAGGCTGCCGGATGTTTAGATCATCGAGCACTTTGCTAAAGGTAGAACGGTTCTCAGCCCTATCGATATCTTCAAAAGATGTTCCAATTATTTTGATTCCATTTTGTGCAAGCTTGGGAGTAAGGTTGTTTGCAGTCTGTCCTCCCACCGCTGTAACAATGCCGTCTAGTTTTTCAAATTCTGCAATATCCAAAACCCGCTCAAGTGTTAGCTCTTCAAAGTACAACCTGTCACAAATATCATAATCAGTAGATACTGTTTCTGGGTTGCAATTGATTACAGAAACTTCTTTTACTCCATTTTCTTTCAAGCCCCAGACCATATTTACAGTTCCCCAGTCAAACTCTACACTACTACCAATCCTATATGGACCTGCACCAAGTACTGCAATTTTTTGAGAGCCAGACGCCACCTCAAAATCGTTAGATTTTCCACCATATGTAAGATATAGATAATTGGTTTTTGCAGGCCATTCTGCTGCAAGCGTATCAATTCGTTTTACAACAGGTGTGATTCCCTCTTTTTTTCTTATTTTTCTAATCTCCAAGTCATCTTTTCCAACTAGCCTTCCAATTTGTTTGTCAGAAAAACCCAATATTTTTGCCTCGTGAAGTACATCTTTTTCAAGTTTTGACTCTTTGATCTTTTTTTCAGAATTTACTATATTTTGAATTTTTTCTATAAACCATGGATCAATTGCAGAAAGTTTGTAGATATGCTCAACAGACACTCCTTGTCTTATTGCCTCAGCTACATAGTACAAGATACGGTCATCAGGGTTTTGTAGTTTATTTTCAATCTCTTCAATGTCATATTTTTTATCCCCGTTACGATTTGCAACTAGACCATCATTTCCAATCTCCAGCATTCGTATGGATTTTTGTAGTGACTCTTCAAAGCATCTCCCAATAGCCATGACTTCGCCCACTGACTTCATTGTAGGCCCCAGGTTACGATTTGCAAGCTCAAACTTGCCAAAGTCCCACCTAGGATGTTTACATACGACATAGTCAAGTGATGGTTCAAAACATGCTGTTGTTGTCTTTGTGATTCTGTTTACAAGTTCTGGTAGAGTGTGGCCCATTACGATTTTTGCAGCCATATATGCAATTGGATATCCAGTTGCTTTGCTTGCAAGAGCAGAGGAACGAGAGAGTCGTGGATTCATCTCAATTGCAACATACTTGTCAGAATTTGGATCCAGTGCAAATTGTACATTGCATTCTCCAACAATTCCAACATGTTTTGCAGCACGCAGTGCTGCAGACCTTAACATCTGATATTCATAATTGTCAAGTGTCTGAGATGGCGCAACTACAATATTATCTCCAGTATGTACTCGCATCGAGAGAACATTTTCCATGTTACAGATTATGACATTATTTCCAGTGTAGTCTGCCATTACTTCATACTCGATTTGTTTCCAGTGACCAACATATTCTTCAATGAGAACTTGGCCTACTAGGCTTGCATTAAGACCTCGGGACACAATTTCATGTAATTCGATTTCGTTGTGTGCAACACCTCCACCTTTTCCACCCAACGTATATGCAACCCTTATGATAACAGGATAACCCAATTCATTTGCAATCTTTTTTGCATCTTCAAAGTTGTATACGGTCCTACTTTTGAGAACAGGTACATTACATGCAATCATGGAATCCTTGAAGAGCTGTCTGTCTTCAGTGGCTCGAATTCCTTTTACTTGGGTTCCAAGTACCTTGACTCCATATTTCTTGAGGATTCCAAGTTCATCTAGTTTAACTCCACAGTTGAGTGCAGTTTGGCCTCCAAAGCCAAGCATTAGACCATCAGGCCTTTCTGCTTCTATGATAGATTCTACGTATTGCGGATTTACCGGAATAGAGTACACCTTGTCTGCAAACCTTGTATCGGTTTGTATTGTTGCGATGTTTGGATTTACAAGAACACTCTTGATTCCTTCTTCTTGGATGGCCTTGAGACACTGGCTACCGGAGTAGTCGAATTGACGGCCACTTGATGTGACTTTCGCCTGCTTCTCCGATTTTGATTGCCCCACTGCCAAGAACTAGAATCTTCTTTAACGACTCATCTTTTGGCATTGTCCTCCCCTATGAGTTTCTTGAGCTCTTCAAAAATAAACATGCAATCAAAAGGTCCAGGTGATGCCTCTGGATGAAACTGTACCGCTATTATTTTCTTTTTCTTGTGTTTTATGCCTTCCACTGTTTTATCATCAGCATTTGTAAACCATAATTTGAAATCAGTGTTTTTTATCGAGTCAGGATCAATACAGTACCCATGGTTCTGGCTTGTCACATAGACCTGGTTGTTATCAAGATCAATACAAGACTTGTTTTGTCCCCTGTGACCATATTTTAGCTTGTAAGTGCTTGCTCCACCTGCAAGTCCCAATATTTGTGCGCCAAGACATATTCCAAGTGTTGGAATATTTTTTTCAATCACTTGTTTTGCGGTTTTCATTGTTTCAGCACATTTTATCGGGTCTCCAGGTCCATTTGAAAATATAACGCCTTTTGGATGATATGATAAAATTTTCTCAAGAGAATAATTCCATGGAACTTTGATTACCTTGTAGCCAAGACTTCGAACATTACGCAATATAGAATTTTTTACTCCAGTATCAATGACTACGATTGATTCTGATTCTGTGCCAAATGTTTGTGGTTCTTTTATCGATACGGTATTCATAAACTCCTCATCATTGTATTTTTTGGCAGACTCGAGTTTCTTTTTGACTTCAGATACATCAATTGGAGTGTCAGAGACTACAAGTGCGGCCATCATCACTCCACTTGTTCGAAGTTTTATTGTAAGCTCCCTAGTATCAATTCCTGAGATTCCAGGGATTTTTTCATTGTAGAGCCATTCATCAAGTGTCATTGCCATATTCCAGTGACTTGCGGTAAGGGATAGTTCATGTACTACAAGACCTCGTGCTTGGATCATATCAGATTCTAAATTTTTCAGTATACCATCAGTGTCTTTTATCATAGGATCAGGTACACCATAGTTTCCAACAAGTGGATATGTGAGAGTCAAGATCTGCCCGCTGTATGATGGGTCTGTAAGTGCTTCAACATAGCCAGTCATGCCAGTATTGAATACTGCTTCACCAAATGTCACAGTAGAGTATCCAAACCCCATCCCTTCAAAAATAGTACCGTCTTCCAAAATCAATATACCAAACTTGTTTGCATGTTTGGCTTTTTTTGTTGGAATCCTTGAAACCCTCTGCATGTGGATTTTAATAGGGATTTAAATTTTATGCCGATCTAAAGTTTAAACTTTCAAGTTTAGAAGAATATGAAATTACAAGAAAATATTTGAAAATAAAATCTAGAGTGCCTTGAACTGCTCAGTCCACTTGTAGTATGCTCGTATCATTTCCATGCTTACACTTGGCTTTCTTCTGGATATGATTTCCTTAAAGTCTGCTGTTGTAAGCACACGTGGCTGAGATTTTGGTTCTCCAAGTACTTCTTCTCCAAAGTGTGGAGAGTGGAACAAGTCGTTTACAACCATCAATTGTGCAGACTGGCAAATGTCTTTGACATCAGATGCACTGTATCCATCTGCAAGTTTTGCAAGTTCCATGGCCTTTACTTTATCATCTTTGTGCAATGGAGCTGTATAGAGATTGAAGAGGTTCTCTCTTGCTTCAAGGGATGGAAGTGAGACATAGACTCTCTTGGTAAATCTTCTAAGAAATGGCCAATCAAGACTCCATGGCTTGTTTGTTGCACCAATGACATAGAGTTTGAGGTCTTTTCCTTTTCCGTTTATTCCATCCATTTCAGTCAAGAACTGGTTTTTGACACGAATCTCTCCACCAATCTCGCTGTTACGGTTGCCAAGAAGTGAATCTACTTCGTCAATAAATAATATAACTGGAAGTCCTTCTTTTTCTGCCAAGCCTCTTGCCATCTGGAATAACTTTGAAACATTTTTCTCGGCTTCACCTAGCCACTTGCTCATCATTGATGCTGCATCTACATTGATAAAATAACCATCAATCTCATTTGCAGTAGCTGCTGCAATGACTGTCTTGCCACATCCCGGAGGTCCATAAAGTAAAATTCCTCTTGGCCATCCAAGTGGGAACAGGTCAGGCCTTTTTGCAGGATATACAATTGATTCTCGTAAAGCATTTTTTGCATCCTCCAGACCAATAACTTCTTCCCAGGTTACATTGGGTTTTTCTTTCATAATAAGCGAGTCTAGTTCATTTTTAGTAAGAGATTGTTTTTGCTCTTCAGGAGTTGCCTTGGGATCTACTGCTGGCTCCAACTCTACATTGTTCATCTGTAGTGCCTTGATGCGATTTTGGTATGCTGCAGTCCTCTCTTGGTATACTTTGTTTAGTTTATTTTCAGGATAAAGTTGGATTAATTTAACAAGTGATTCAATTGCTCTCTGATAGTTTGCAATTGCCATTCCTCGTGCGCCTTGGGAATCAAGTTTTATTGCTTCTGCTGCAAATTTGCTTGCGCTATTTTCTAATTCTTGTGGGGCTAGACTCATAATATCATCAACTATATCTCGACTGCAGTTCTTCCAAGGTAATCACCAGTGTTAACTCGTCTAGCAGAATTTGTTAAATTAATTGAACCAACCTCTTGTATGGAAACTTCGGCCTTTACAGGCACTATTTTTACAGGTTCCGCAGCAGGAGCAAGTGTATCTAAAAGTGATGGTATCTTAAAATCATCAATCTTGGTCTGGGACCCTTTTTGGAAGGCAAGGTTTCCAGCCACATCATCATGAAGTGTCTGAATCTGTTGTAGTGCAAATTCTGCAGATATAACCAAATCCTCAAGCTCATCTTTCATCCCATTAACAGAGTTTGCCGCATGAAGTATTATCTCAATAAATTCCTGTAAAAAGGACTTGATCTCTTTCTTGTCTTGATATTTTGTGAGCAAATATTCAGAGGCATGCATTATCTGCCTAATGTCTTTTAGTTCCTCAACAGACAGTGTCTCGATAAAAGTATCAGATGTATCTTTGTCTTTTTGAGATATTTTCAGGTCAATTTTTGAAGAAAGTGTCCTTATCTTGTCTAAATGCCCAGACAAATCAAATTGGCCGTCACTCTTTGTAAAATTAATCATATGTGCTTCAGCCTTACCAGAAATCTAGATTAGGGAACTGCTTGTATATTTTAGAGTCAGCGATCAATTTAGCTTCATCCAAGAGTCTGCTTGAGACCTCATTTGCCTTGGCAAAGTCCAAGGTTGTGCTCCCCAAGTGTGCAGCATCAATTATTATCCCGCCTAGTAATAATGACAACTCTCCCAGCTGAAAATCCATTGCGGGCATTAGCGCCAGGAGTTTAGACCGGATTGTTCTGACAACAGATATGGTAGGAGATAACACAGTAGGCACATTTCCAAGCCCGACTATACAGTCAAGACTTCGCCTTATCTGTCTCAGTGACTCTATAGTATAAGAGAGTTCAAGTTCATATCGAACTTGTTTTTCAAGTGTAGTAAACAATGCACAGTCATTGTCTAATCGCTTGTACAAATCCAGATTATTTTGATTTACATCATGGCGGTGCTGCGCAAGAACATCAAGTAGACTATCCACAATCTCAGTTGCATAGTCAATTCTTGGCTTTATAGTGCTTGCACGCACAAGTTGGCTTTTGCTTTCATTTTCAATTACCCATTTTGATTGATTCATTCCCAGCAAGAGACTTGACTTTGTACTTATACGGGCCTTGTTACATCAAGTTGTGTCACCATGGTAACACAGACAGAAGATACAGCTTAGTATTTTTTCGAATCTTTGTTCAATGAATTTAGCTATTCAGTTTACCTTCCAACTTGTTAATCCCACTCATGGTTAAAGGTCAAGACCTAGCCGTAAGCCTCGAAGAATTTGGACTGAGTAAATACGAAGCCCAAGCCTATGTCACCCTAATTACAAAAGGTACAATTTCTGCAGGGGAACTTGCATATTATTCCAATTTACCAAGAACTAAGGTTTATCCAACCCTGTTAAAACTTGAGAGAAAAAAAATAGCCATAATATCAAAAAGCAAACCAATCATGTGCACTGCAATTGCACCAGAAGATGCTTTTGATGAAATCATTCAGGAGCAGATCAATCGGGTAAATGCAATGAATAGTCTTATTACAAAATTAAAACAGCTAAGTGAGGACAGCAAGAAAGCAAGAGGTTCAGAAGAACAGAGATATTTCCACTTGGCTGCAAATTACGTATTCAAACAACTGCAAACTATGATAGAAGGTTCCAAGACTTCGATACATGTAGTGATTGATTCATGGGGACTTAACCTATTATCACAATGCAAGGAAGTTCTTCTTCACGCCTTGCGAAAAGATATTGACATCAAGATGGTCATACCAACAAGCCTTGTAGGCTCTGAAACATTCCACGGGTTACCAGCCGGCATCAAGATAAAAACATCAGACATCGCTCAGAATGTTTTCATTTTTGACGACTCTGAAATTCTCATGATAAACAGCAACAATGGAAAAGGTGCAATATTTCACTCAAACGATGTCTTGGGAACAAACCAAGTCAAATCATTTGATCAAATATGGAAAAATGGAATCAAAATAAGCAATTTGGGCGACATGACAAAGAGCGAGGCTCAAGAAACATTAAAAGCAATTCAAATCATAACCCAAAATGGATTAGGCTATGTTTTGAATTCCATGATAAATTCAAAGAACAAGGCAGTAGACATTTTGAATTTTTTGAATAAAAATGGAATTGATCTTGAATCAAAGACACTTGATGAAATAATATCTCTTGTAGATTCGACACTTGACATAACATGTTCTGGTCATCTACGTTACGAATCTAATGCAAATCATTTTGTGATAGAATCTAAGATCAACAGTGGTCACTCGATTCCTTGGGCATTATTGCTTGAAGGATACCTAAACAAGAAAGGAATCAAGACCAAAATGATTTACAATGACCATGTGCACAATGGTGAACGAATTCATATCAAAGTGGATTCTAAAATTAGTATGACTTCATAGCATATAGAAGTCAAAATTCATTCCCATACGGTAAATAGTTATATGTACTCCATTTGGTAAAAATGACATGAATAGCACTCTAGTCAAAGGATTAAGCGCTTTGACCCTGTCCATACTTATGGCATCAGTTGTTGCATCAAGTGCACCAGCTTTTGCAATCAATGGACATGGAGTATCATACGGACCTCAATTTGGTGCAGGACCATGGCTGACCTACAAAGATGGCCTTAAGATCAATGGTGCTACATTTGATATCTCACAAGGTAAAACTACAACAATCAAGACACAAAAATTGTATGTAAATGACCAGTCAGACATCACACTAAAGATCTACCATCATGCCAATGCACAGAACATCCAACATGTAGGAATATTCATGAACTTGCATGGAAAGGATGTCCAAGCATATCAAGCCAACACAGAAATCGAGTGGAACAAGAATAGCGGTGTATCAAAACAAGATCCTAATGGCTTGTTCAAGAGCGTGACTGCAACTGTGAATTATGATGGACCATTGATGTACATCACATTTCATCTAGTTCCAAGCAAGACAATGGATGCAAGCAACATAGTAGTAAGAGTATGGGATAACAACCTTTCAACAGGAGAAGTTGTAGTTCGTAATGCAATCAGCATAGGATACATGCCGGCAACGTTCTCAAGCATGGCCCAATAAGGCACCAACAATAACCTATTTTTCAATTTTTTAACATGATTGTACCTTTATAATATGACACTAGTCATCTCATCACTGAATGCAGCTGTCAACTGAGTTTGATCCAAAAAAAATAGAAGACATAGTAAAGAACCAGATATCAGGATTTGATCTAGAGAAATTAATTTCAGAATCACAAAACAAGACTAAAAAAATTGCATTCATAGAAGGACCCCCTACCATGAATGGAATTCCACATGCCGGTCACCTTCGAGGGAGAATAATGAAGGATTTGTGGTACAGATACATGACGTTACGAGGATACAAGGTAATCTTTAATGCAGGATGGGACACACAAGGACTTCCAGTCGAATTACAAGCAGAAAAAGAATTAGGAATTTCAGGAGGTAAGTCTCAAGTTATTGAGTCAGTAGGAATTGAAAAAATAGTTGCAGAGTGTAAAAAAATTGTTTATAGATTTAATGAAAAATGGGTTGAGTTTGACAAACTTTTAGGCATGTCATTTAACCAACAAAAAGCATACTGGACATACAAAGATGAATACATTGAACGCGAATGGAAGTATCTCAAAAAAGCCCTCGAGATTGGAATTCTATCAGAATCATATAAGGTAGTAGCATATTGTCCTAGCTGTCAGACATCATTGAGTCATGCCGAAGTGAACCAAGGATATGACACGGTGGTAGACCCATCACTTTACTACAAAGTCAAGCTGCATGATGAAGATCTGTACCTGATTGTTTGGACCACAATGCCATTTACTTTGGTTACAGATACAATGGTAGGCCTAAACCCAGATGAAAATTATGTTCATGTAAAGGTTGGAAATGAAACATGGCTTGTTGGAGAAAAAAGATTAGAAGAATTCATGAAAGAGGCAAAAATAGAGGAGTACACAGTAATCAAAACTGTAAAAGGATCCACATTAGAAGGAAAAAAATACATCCACCCACTATTAGCTGAGATTCCAGGATTAGAAGAGTTTGCAAGGTCTCCCAAGTTTCATATCGCGGTTGCGGAAAATTTTGTAGACATTAAAACAGGAAGCGGTCTTGTTCATCTCTCCCCTGCCAATGGAGAAGAAGATTTTGAAATTGCATCAAAGAGAAAAATACCAATCTTTAATCCAATAAACGACGAAGCCAAATTCACAAAAGAAGCTGGAGTGTACTCAGGATTATTTGTAAGAGATGCTGATGAAAAAATAATAAACTCACTCAAGGAAAAAGGCGCACTTGTCAGAATTGGCAAGATAAAACATCAATACCCATTATGCTGGAGATCACAGCACAAGCTCCTCTGGCTTGCAAGAAGAGGATTTTTCTATTTTCTTGACAGATTAGGAGACAAGGCAGTAAAGGCTGCAGAGAGTGTAGAATATTTCTTCGAGCCTCCAAGAAACAGATTTTTGGAGATAATAAAAGACAAGCATCCTTGGTGCATCTCAAGAGAACGTATCTGGGGCTGTCCTCTGCCTGTGTGGAATTGCAAAAACTGCAATCACAACAAATGGTTCTTCTCAAGAGACGAGATAGTAAGGTCTGCATCTGATCTTCCAGATGGACCAGACTTTGAGCTGCACAGACCATGGATAGATAATGTATCCATAAAATGTGAAAAATGCGGGAACAGAATGGAAAGAGAACAATTTGTTTTGGACACATGGCACAACAGTGGTGCTGCACCTTATGCTTCACTATCTGACAAAGACTATAATGATCTCATTCCAGCACTTTTCCTAACAGAGGGAATAGACCAGACAAGAGGATGGGCATACACCCTTTTGATAGAAAATGTAATTTTCAACAATGCACCTGTTGCACCGTTCAAATCATTTTTGTTTCAGGGACATGTACTTGATAAAAACGGCAACAAGATGAGCAAGAGTAAAGGAAATGTAATGGATGCCATTGAGTTACTTGGAAAATATTCTGTTGATCTGATAAGATTATACTTTATGTGGAAATCAAGTCCAATTGAGCCAATTAATTTTAGCACAGACGAACTTGTATCAAGACCATATCAAATTCTAAGTACTTTGTATCACCTTCATCTATACTTTAAGCAAAACAGTGAATATGACAAGTATGATAAAACATACAACATACAATGGGCAAAGGACAAAAACCTCTTAAAAGAATCCGAGGTTTGGATTTTATCAAAACTTCAAAAATTAATTTCTTCAGTTACAGAGTCACAGGACAAGTGCAGGTTTCACGAGGCAGCAAGGGCAATAGATGACTATCTGATAAATGCAGTGAGTCAAGTATACATTCCAATCACACGTGAAGAATTATGGGCAGAAGATGACTCTCAAAAAGAGAGAAGGTTTGCAATCTATGCAACGCTTTCAGAAATACTAGCAACCCTAGACATACTTTTACATCCAATTTGCCCATTTACAACCCAATATCTACATGGCTCAATGTTTGCAGAAAAAAAGAACATACTTCTTGATGATTTTCCAACATCAAAATCCTCTCTTACAAACGATAAAGTCGAAGAGGCATTTGACTTGATGAAAGAATCAGTCTCGGTTTCTTCCGCTGCAAGAATGAAGGGCAAGCTCAAGAGAAGATGGCCACTTGACAAGGCAATAATTTGTGTAGAACCAGGTCAAAAGGCAAAGCTAGAGTCACTTTCAGAGTTGTTGCTTTCGCAGCTTAATGTAGAAAAGTATGACATTGTAGAATTACAAAAATCAGACGGGCTTGAGTTGGTATCAGACTTGTTAGAGAAAAAAATTCCAATCACTCCCAAAGTAGAACTTGAAAGAAAAAAAATTGGACCCAAGGCAAAACAAGACATGGGTAGACTATTAGACAAGTTTTCGCAGACTGATCCAAGAACAATTGTAGACAATCTTTTGAAAAGTGGAACACATACATTTGATCTAGGAGATAACAAGATCGAATTATCAAAAGAGGACTTCATAGTAGGATATTCTGAAAAAGAAGGCTTTGCAATGTCAAACCGTGATTCCCTCATTGTGTTTATCAGTACTACTAGAAATCGTGAAATGTTAGCAAGAGGTCTGATAAGAGACATTGCAAGAAGATTGCAAGTATTAAGAAAAGAGAGAGGATACACACCAACTGACATACTTGAGGCAGCATACATTTTGGGCCTTGATGACGAGTCACTTGAGATGGCAAAAGAGAAACAATCAGATCTTGCGTATCTGGTGCGAGTAAAAAAAATAATGTTCGAAGACAAGGCCAAAAACTACAAGGATGAAGATTTGGATGGTCAAAAGATTCGAATCTCGGTTGAGTAGAGCTTCATCCATTGTATTAAATAACAAAAAAATACACAATATCCCATGCCAAAGCAGATAACCCTAGACGGTTGGCTCATATCACATCTTGCCATTTTACTAAAAAAAGCATCATCACATGTTGTAAAGACCAAGACTCCTCTAGTCCTATACAGAAATACACTTGAAGAGGAAGAAGAGGCATACCAAGAAACAGTCTGCACCATTACAGAAGGATACATCATAGTACAGGTAATCACATCAGGTGGTGGAGTAGTTCCAAGCTTTCAACAACAATTCGTATTTACACTAGACGAGTTTCCAAATTGGCTTATGCGAAAAAGCAAGGATCTGTTCCTACAGTGTGTGGATACATTAGAAGAACAATTCAGATAGTCAAAATTCAATATCATAAAATTCGAATTTTATGATAATGAGGCTTAAAAATACCACATGAAAAGGAAAAATAGTTTTGGTGGCCGGACCAGGCAAGAGGGTGTCATTTGACACTCGGTACCGACCCCAAAACATTTCTTGTATCATAATATCACATCATGAAACCTTAGATGAGGTCGTTGTACTAGTATAATTACATTATGTAGAAAATCAGATATGGAATAGCCTAAAACTTGCAAGGTAGCAAAACTAAACTGCAGGCTCATATGATCCTCATATTGTTTCCATGTCAATACCAAACTGTCTTGGATTTTACCAAACAATTCAGATCTGTGATGACATAGAACAAACAACATCAAACAGATTATAAAGACCATAAAAATGAAAAATCACAATGCGCCTATTAGAGTACCAAGCAAAGTCATTGTTTGCAGAGTACAACATTCCAATTCCAAAAGGACTAACATCTACAGATATCGTACAAGGTAGAAAAGATGCCGCAACATTGGGATTTCCATTTGTTATCAAAGCACAGATGGCAGTAGGAGGAAGAGGTAAAGCAGGGGCAATTCAAAAATGCCAAAATGCTGATGAATTTGAGTTAAAGTACCCTGACATAATGCAAAAAGTGGTCAAGGGAGAAAAGACAAAAGCAATCTTACTTGAAAAAATGGCAGACATCAAAAAAGAACTCTACCTTTCACTGTTCTTGAACAGAGGTAAGAGATGCTATACAATAATTGCATCTGGTGAAGGTGGTGTTGAAATTGAGTCTGTCAAAAATCAGATAATTCGCGAAGTCGGACTAGGCAAGGTAGATGCTGCTACTGCCGAAGAGGTGGGAAAGCAAATGGGACTAAAAGACAAACCATTAACTCAGTTTATAGATATTTTACAAAAATTAGCAAAGATCACAGTAGACAAGGAAGCAGAACTTGCAGAGATAAACCCGCTTGCAATATTAGGCGATGATTCAGTTGTCGCCCTAGATGGCAAGGTCATAATTGACGACAATGCAATGTTCAGACATGAAGAGTTGCGCAAATTCCAAGAAGTCTCCGAACTTGAAGAAAGGGCAGAAAAAAGTGGATTTTCACTTGTCGAACTTGATGGAAACATTGCAGTGGTAGGAAATGGGGCAGGTTTGGTCATGTCTACTCTTGATATGTTGTCAGACAACGGAGGAAAACCTGCTTGCTTTTTAGATGTAGGCGGCGGTGCAACTACAGAAACGGTATACGAAGCACTCACTTTGATTAGCAAAATGAAAAAGGTGAAAGGAATACTTGTAAATCTTTATGGTGGAATTGTCAAGACTACAACTGTTGCAACAGCATTTCTCAAAGCATATGAAGACAAGATAATTGATCTTCCAGTCTTTGCAAGAATGTCAGGTGCAGAAGCAGACAAGTCAAAAGAAATGCTCAAGGGCTCAAGAACAAAAATGTTTGACACCATTGAAGAAGCAATAAATGCGGCAGTAAT
>JAGWGU010000030.1 GCA_028867275.1 Nitrososphaerota archaeon | reverse complement strand
CCGAAGTCATGGAAGAATCCCGTTTTCGCCCTTCAGAACAAGTAAAAATACCGGAACCTATTCAACAAACTCGTATGAGCACGTCAAGTGAGGATATAGGAATCAAGGCACTGATGGACAAGAGGACCAAGCTAGAAGAAGCCATAGACTATGTTGGTCTAATGATTAAGGACCTTAAAGACAAGCGAACGAACCTAGAAAAAAACATCGAGGATGAATCAGTAGATATCAAGAATCTAAAGGAGAAACTTGTCAAAGTAGGTCAATACATAGAAGAAGAAAAGCAAGGCATCAAGACCTTACAACAGAAAAGAGGCGAGGTTGAGAAAGAAGCAGACGATGTTGCGGTAATGATCACGAACCTGCGAGAAAGGCTAATCAGTATTGATCAAGTGGTAAACGAGGAAGGCACAAAGATAGCGAAATTTAAAGAAACCAGACCAAAGACAGAATCTTCTCTAACCTAGAATGTAAAACTCTCTTTTACTAGCGTATCCAGATTTTCTTTTATTTCATCGTCAGAAGACAATGAACCAAGGTCTCGTACGAGTACCTCTGTCGCAAGGCATTGGTTTTTAGAATATTGGTAGTAACAATCTAGCTTCTCTTCGTATGTTTTTGCACTGTAATACGTAGTCCAGAAATTTTCTGTAGAATGTTGAACATACAGAAGAAATTTCTTGATTATTGCTTCGATCTTCGGAGAAGGATTGTCTTTTACCAATCCAATTAGAATCTGTTCTAGCTTGCTGTCTAGATTTGATTCATAAATAAGTTGATACACATCCCCGCCCTTTTTCATGAGTCGATTACGTCATCGTATCATAAAAGCTTTCATAGAGAAATTTGAAACCATTACACGAATCATGTAACAACTTTGAATAATCAGAAAAATTCCAAGCTTTGAAGATAAAATTGGACACAAACCTTAAATATTTTGTTCACGTACTAATACTCCCTATCAAAGGACATCCTCCCAAGATAGGTATCATGCAGACAAGTGTGATGTGCGAAGGGTAAAACTTTCCGCATGAAGCATCCCAAGGTACCCCGAAGGAAATGATGACAAAGGTCAGCACGCTTTGAGTGTATCACACTCACACACGATGTGTGGTCCCCACACTTCTGCATGATAGAATTTTTCCACAAATAGCAAAGAATAGACAAAACTATAGAAATTTTTCAAATGCATTATACAATAATACCTAATCTCTGATTACCTAGAACGATGCAACTCCAAAATAAACGATGGATGTGGTATTTGTTACCAGCCCAAATTACTGCCCAGGGATTAAGCACTGTAATTCCATTATATGTAATCTTTCTTGGTGGTGACATAGGAGAGGTAGCGATCATATCTGCCCTGCAGAATGGCGCGGTAACAATTGGTTCGTTAGCCTGGGGAAGAATAATTGATAGGTTTCATTCTAAAAGACCAATACTTGTAATTTCATTCTTTTTTGTTCTGCTTTGTAGTGTTGGAATGTATTTTACTAATTCAGTTTACATCCTTTATGGATTAGTAATAGTGCTTGGGTTTTTCATGGTTGCAAGAAGTCCAGTAACACAGCTTCTTGTAATGGAATCAGTCCAAAAGAATCTTTGGAGGTGGCTATTTGCTAAAACGTCAATTATCAGTACACTTGGAATGCTAGTTGCAATGGTAATTGGAACTGTTGGAAGTTTCTATTTTGATCTGAGACCATATTTTTTGATATGTGCTGTGTCAAGTGGCATTGCTATGATTTTGAGTACGTCTGTGAGGGGTGACGGTATTCACATAGAGAGGAGTAGTATTGCTCATTCGTTGTATGGTCTACGCTATTCAATAGGTCATTATCATTTTGTTTTTCCAAAGATTCTTGAAGCATATGATTTCAGGCACATAATTACATTATTCAAGGGAAAGATTAGCAATGAGATAGGCATATTCTATCTGGCTTCATTTTTCTTTTATTTTGGAAGCAATGTGTATTTTACTGCCTGGACACCATTTTTGAAAAATCAGCATTTTTCAAATGCAGACGTCTTTCTGAATTATGCGGTTCAAATGATAACTATGTTACTAGTTTTCTTTATTGCTCCAAAAATAATATCAAAATTTGGAGAAGAACGATCAACCATTCTAGCACATATACCAAGAATTCTAGGAGTAATGATTCCTCCTATTTCATTATTCTTCATGACAGGAGCATTAGGTTTTCCAGTTACGATAACATCTGCTTGTCTAATGGTAATTGCATTTTCAATTTTTAGTACATCTAGCTCTGTGATATTTTTCAAGAGTATCCCCCAAGGATTTGAAGGGAAATATTTGGGAGTAAATAGTGCAGTAACAGGAATAGGAATATTTGCAGGTTCTCTTGTTACAGGAGAACTAACAAAATCCCTAGGATATGCAGCTATGTTTCTAACTGCCTCTGCAGTACTAGTGGTATCACTAGTCTCGTATCAAGCATATTTCCGCTACAGACTATCACACAATAAGATAGTCTAGACGTAGCGTGCTGAGGAGGAAGATTGATCCACAGGCATTGAAGGCAGTTTGTCATTGATTGCTGCCTCTGCTACTGCGGAAGCTTCTTGGAGAATCTTCTCAGATTCTTCGCTTGAAGCACTAGAGTCGATTCCAAAGTCTCCACTGTGGAATGTGTCAGTCATAAGACCTCCAAGCATCTCAGTCATTCCAGTGAGCTCACGGTCAGCCTCTGGCATGAATTTGATAAGCGAGGATCGTAGGTTCTTCATCAGGCCTATTGTGGGCATGATAGTTACTACTGTGTCTCCCAAGTCGTGGAATGTGCTTAGTCTAAGCTCTATCTGTTCTAGAGCAATCCTAGCATTTCCTAAAAGCTTTGTTACTTTTCTAACTTCAGCTAATTCTTTTGATAAAACTTTACTTGCAGTGATATCGTGATTTTGTGTTGCAACTACAATTCTTTTGAATAATTTTTCATCTCTTTGTTTTAGCTTTGTAATCATTCCGTCTAGTTTTCCAATTTGAGTTTGGAGTCTTTTTATTCCAGTCTCTAATCTTGGTTTTAGCGCGCCTTTTGGTTTTATTACGTCATTAATTTTTTCACCAAGGCTTGGTGTTTGAGGCCTTTGCCAATTGTTTGTAAATGTTGTCATAGATACCACTGATAAAGTTGGTTTTTAATTTCAGGTGTGAAATACGGTTCACAGTATACTAAATTTAGCTGACAAGATATAACAAAACAATATAGTTCACGCTTGGTCTCCATTTTAATAAAAAACTAAAAATTCGTGGATAACCTCGATTGGATATATCCTACGACTAATCCCTCCACAGAGTTTTATTGCATTATTTGAATAGCAGTGTTTCTCTGCGGGTGGATTTTCTTTAGGTGAATGGCCAGTGCCTGATTCGACGGCTGGGATTCACAACAAAGTGGACATTGTTCCATTTTATTTAATGCGGGTTCTTCAGAACAAATGTATTTAAGGTTTTGCTTGAGTCAACAAAAATAATTTTAAAATAAATTTTTTGAAAAATAATTATTAAAAAATTTCAAAAATAATTTTTAAAAATAAATCGAGATATTATTTGAGATGAGAGGAACTAATTTTGTTTCATAAATCATCATCCAAAGAATAAATCATTGGACAGATTATAATGCACTAATTCCAATATTTAGAAATTAATGTGAGATAATTTATAATTTCCATATATTTTGATTGTATAATGCCTAATTAATCGAATAAATACTTGTAGTTAAACCTTTTTATTTATGTTAATCGAAATTCTTATAAGATATTATATGGCTCGTGAATCCTTTGGTTCTGGCGGACGTTGTCCTCGTTGTGGAAAAGGTCCAATGGTAACTGATAATACTACAGGAGAAATGTTTTGCGGCGGTTGTGGTTTTGTACTTACTGAACGTGTAGAAGAGTCTGGCCCAGAATGGAGATCATTTTCTAAAGAAGAACATGAAGATCGAAGTAGGACTGGAACTCCTACATCACTCGCAATGCATGATATGGGACTTGCAACAATAATTGGTCCTGCCGACAAAGATGCATCAGGAAAACCACTCTCGGCATCCATGAAAAGCACAATAGAGAGACTAAGAACTTGGGATAGTAGAAGCCAGGTTCACGAACCAGTGGACAGAAACTTTAGACAGGCTTTCAGTGAACTTGACAGATTAAAAGACAAACTTGCGTTATCAGATGCAGTAATTGAAAAGACTGCTTACATTTACAGAAAAGCACTTGACAAAGGTCTTGTTAGAGGCAGATCAATTCCAGGACTTGTAGCTGCTGCACTATATGCTGCATGCAGAGATACTGAGACTCCAAGAACACTTACAGATGTTGCAAATGGAATTAACATCAAGCGAAAGGATGTTGCTAGATGTTACAGGTTGTTGTTGCGAGAACTTGATCTGAAGATGCCAGTTGTTGATCCGATAAAATGTGTTGCAAGAATTGCAAGTAAGGCAGGCTTGAGTGAAAAGACAAAAAGAAGAGCTTTGCAAATTCTAAAAGATGCAGCTGAAATTGAGATCTCTGCTGGGAAGGATCCAATGGGACTTGCAGCTGCTGCTCTATACTTATCATGTGTCATGAATGGAGAGAACAAGACGCAAAAGGATGTTGCCCAAGCTGCCGGAGTAACTGAAGTTACAATCAGAAATAGATACAAGGGATTAAAGGAATCTCTGAAACTCTAAATTTTAAAAATCATTTTTGCCATAAAATTAATTTTCACTCTTCAGTGGTTTAAAATTAATGGCGTGGCCCTTGTTCGTAGACAAACAGAGATTACCTCTTTCAATCCACACCCAAGTGGGATTCACAATTCGAGTCTACGGAGCCACGCTCTCTTAAGCAGTAGATTTTGCATCTTTCTGCATTATACATGGTATAACATCATCATATTTATTATTTCATATGTATTTTTTCATGTTTCTAAAGTATTTTAATAAAATATTTCAATAAACCTGCACATAATTAATGATCATCACATTACTATAACATGCTTTTTTGAAGATCTAAGTTAATTACCATAATCTTTGATAAAACTAATTTGATACAGTACATGAACAGGAATTAGATGAAACTCTCTGGCAAAGTTGCAATTGTTACAGGAGGTAGCAGAGGAATTGGAAAAGCTACAGCAATTTTACTTGCACGACATGGAGCAAATGTGGTAATTACATCAAAGAATGATTCAAGCCTTCAAGACGCCACAAAGGAAATGAAAAATGTTTTAGCAGTTCCTGGCGACATTAGAAAAAATGCAGATGTAGAAAATGTTGTAAAAATGACTCTTAAAACTTTTGGTAAAATCGACATCCTTGTAAACAATGCAGGTATTTTTCCCAAAGTAAAACCTCTGCATGAAATTTCTGAAGAGGAATGGAGTGATGTAATTGATGTAAATCTAACTGGACAGTTTCGTTTTACAAAAGCTGCAATACCACACTTGATGAAAACAAACGGCTGCATTGTCAATGTTTCATCAGATGCTGGTTTGAAATCATTTGAGAATTTTGAAGCAGATGCATATACTGCATCAAAAGGAGCACTGGTCCTGCTCACAAAGGCTTGGGCAGTAGAATATGCCAAGTACAAGATACGTGTAAATTGCGTCTGTCCTGGAATTGTGGAAACTGATATGACAAGACCATACCTTAGAAATGAAGCAGAAAGAGCAATGGCAATAGCAGAGCACCCAATTGGAAGGATTGGAATACCAGAGGATGTTGCAAAGGCAATACTGTATCTTGCCTCAGGGGACTCCTCATGGGTAACAGGCGCAATTTTGCCTGTAGATGGTGGGGTCATTACTAAATAATTATACTAATAAAATTAATAGAACCTAATTGTATAGTTATAGCGTGACCCCGAAAAAGAAGAGTGCACTCAAGATAATCATCATGCTTTCTATCATTTGGTTTGCTTCAGCATTGCCTGTACCTTTCATATGGTCTAATCCAAGCCCTCAACAATCTGAGCAGTTTAGAACATATCTGGAAATAGCTGCACTGATTTCTGTGCCATTTATCGCAATGGCCGTTGCCTGGACCCTCAAGCCTGAACTTACCACACGTGGCTAGCCAAGAAATTCTACTGCCCCTAGCCCTTCTGGTGTTGTTTTAATCCACCTAGTCCTTCCAACCCTTTCAACTTCAATAAACTTCCATTCGTTTAGAAGTGGTTGTATGATATTTTTGTCAAGACTTGCAAATCTAGCTTGCTGAAAATTTTCTTCTCTTGCGTTAACCATGATAAGTTTTTTTTCGTATGCAATCTTTGCCATTTCTTTTTTAGTTATTTTTCCACCATTTTCCTGTATTATTTTCAAGGCATGTACCAAGACAGGTTTCGGGGTATGGATTTCATAAGCCGGCAACTTGACAACGGACTTGAGGCCCGATGAAAGCTGCTCGCCTTTTACACTAGAGTAACTTTCTGGTTCTGCATAATATGGAGTAAGTTTTGTCTTTCCTTGAAACATCATGCATGCCATCATACATGCAATTGCTTGGATTTTTGATCCAGAAGAGCAATTCACAAAAATATCATTTCCATCTTCTTTTTGTACAATTTCTCGTAATGCCCTCAAGATCTTGAAGAGATCAAATCTGTTAGAGTGTGCAATTTGCACCTCGATCTTTTCTTTTTTTAGCTGAGCTCGAATTTTTTCCATGTATCCTTGAGCTTGATCTTTTGATGGCTCTACGTGCATCAGCAACCAGACCCTATCGGCCTTCATCTGTTTTGCAGGAATTGCAATTCTATCAATTTCAAAGCCCACGGGCGCTATATGTACACGGAGGTTCACTATGTTACTCATGTTAGTATGTTTAGTTATCATACTATGGTGATGATATATAATAATTGTGCCTCCTATGTAAAAACATGCAACAAAAACTCGTATCAGAACAAAATGAGGTATCTGTTTATCCTAGAGTAAAATCAGTGTTTGAGAACTAGTTCATCCAAGGTGTAGATTCTAGATAATCTAGGGATTTTATAATTTCATCAAGCTTTGTTGCAACTGCAGTAACTGCCTTAAATTCTTCATACATCATTTTTTCTTCATCTTGGGACAGAACTTGAGTTTCTGTCATATCAAAGAACTTGTCCTCCTTGGTTAGATGATCATTAAGATATACTGCATATGCCTTGAGAAATCTTGCAACAGGTTCTCTTTGGTCTTCTCCTGACTTCCATCTTTGCAGATGCTTTGAAATGTTTGAAGCTATTCTTCTTCCAAACTCGTGTTCAATCATAAATGCGCGAATTTCTTGTTTTAATGAATCATAACTTGCAACGCATGGAAAATACTGGTCTTCTTCTCTTGCATAATGTATTGCATCCAAAAATTCTGACATGATTGAAACCATTATTTGCATGTCAGAAAATGGAATATCGTTGCCTTCATTGAGTTTTGTATAACACTTGACAGTTATTTTTTCTAGTCTGCGTATTTGTTTGTGATCGTTTCGTAGTGTCTCTGTCCCGCTCATGTCGTTTTATATTTTAGGGGTTTACTGTAAATAGTATTACCTTTTTTGGATTGTATTGTACTATGGCAAAGTGTGGTACAGAAGAGCCAATGCCATAATATCCTGCTGGTCCTCCAAGGCCTAATCGTATTAGATAATCACTTGTAGGTTTGATGTCAATTTCTTTACTTTCCAGTACATGCCCTGAAATACTCTCTTTTTTTGGTTCAATCTTAGAGTAAATCTCAGAAATTTTGCCTCCCTGATGGACCAGGGCAGCTTCCATGTGTTGATGTCCACACAATATGATATGATTATTGACATGCCTTGATGCCTCACCAAAAGCAGATGATGCCTTGTAATGATACCCATGATAGCTAAAAAACTCGAATCCCTCATCGGTGAGTCGCTGCCAATTTCTTTGGTATAACCAGGCCTCGCCATCGGCATTTTTTGGGGTTATTTTCTTTGGATCAAGTGGTCCCCCATGAACACAAAAGAGGCCATTTTTTGTATCAATGAATTCCTGATTGCCAAATGTTCCATCTTTATTCTGCTTGAAAAATGATAGATCTTCAGGGTCAAGCCTTTGGTGTGCATCCATGCTTTCAAAAGAACTAGCACTGACTTTTTTTCCACTCAAGAATCCTTCATCATGGTTTCCCATCACGGAAAATATTGGATAGTTTTTTTCAAGTGATTGCAATCTTGTTATGACCTGTTTTGGGTGGATGCCGCGCTCAAGCAAGTCACCTAGATTTATGATTCTTGAAAAAGAGCCATACTTTTTTACAAACTCGTCACTTGATGCAGTCTTAATTATCAGGTCAAGTCCGTTTAGATCTGCATGAATATCAGAAAAAACTAAGTCCAATGAGTATAGTGGTTTTGTGGCCTAATTTGAAATTTCTTGTATAGTATGATTGATTTTTGCTATGATCATGCAAACTTGATCAATTTTTGGCCAGAGTGAGTCAGCAAATATCATTCTAGGATTTTAGAATAAGAAAGTAAAAGTTTGATCTCAAATAAATAAATCAGGCTCATCAATAGCACCATAAGCTTGCGTCCTCAGTATCCTACCCTATGAGGATGCAGCCTTATAATTCAGGATCAATTTTTTGAATAGATTGTTTTGGAACCTGAAGATCCCTAAATGTGTCAGGATGAATTATCTTGGCTAAAATCTCAAGGCCCATCACAGTTCTTGGGCCGGGTTTGCTAAAGTACTCATTTGCATTTACTGCATAGACCTCTCCCCTGTTCACTGCCTTGATCTTTTTCCACTGTTTGTTTTCAAGCAATTTTTCGTATTCAAGAATTGTTCGGTTTATATCAAATCCGCATGGCATTAGGACTACGATATCTGGATCAAATGTTACTATCTCGTCTATTACTATCCTTCTTGATTTGTCCCCAGTTGAGCTTATTCCGTTTATGCCGCCTGCAATCTCTACCATTTGTGGAACCCAGTGACCTGCGGAAAATAGTGGATCAAGCCACTCTATGCACAGTACTTTGGGCCGTGAAATTTTTTGAATGTCTTTGATGTGAGAAATTCTTTTTTCCAGTTTTAAAACAAAATCTTTTGCTTTTTCTTGCCTGCCTACCTTATCTCCTACTGTAATGATGTTTTGTAGTATGTCGTCAAGATTTTTTGGATCAAGGACAAGAACTTCGGGTTTGCCTCCAAGAAGTGCCACTGCTTTGTCTATCTCTCTTGTATAGGGAGAGCATACCTCGCATATTCCCTGGGCTATAATCAGGTCTGGGTTTGCTTTCTTGAGAACTTGCTCGTCAAGTATGTAGATGTCTTGTCCTGATTTTACAAGCTCCACCACCTTTTTGTCAATTTCTTGGCTAGACATTTTTTGTGGGTCAAAGGAGGAATGAATCACCCTAGGCTTTGTCTTGGCATCTTGAGGATAATTGCATTCATGGGTTACTGCCAGGACCCGGTCCCCCACTCCCAGTTCATACAGTATTTCAGTTGCACTTGGAAGAAAGGAGACTAGTTTCATACTTAGATAGTATACTTGGTAAATCCACTTTAAACTGTATTCAAGTTTTGCATATTCATGTTGTGATACGGACCGTAAATTTCTCCTGTCCAATCCCTCAAAACTTAAGAATAGCCCACGGCTCGATTTGGTTGATGACTGACTTTACAGTTATTGGGGGCCCGTCTTCAGAGCAACTGGCAAAAAAGATTGCCTCTAGATTGAAATCAAAATTTATCGGCTGTGAATTACGTGTATTTCCAGACGGGGAGAGTAAGATTACACTCAAGGGAAAACCAAGTGGCAAAGTCATAGTGGTACAATCAATCTATCCTCCAGTTGATTCTAATCTAGTTCGCTGCTTGGCAATAACATCGCAGGCAAGGGCATGTTCGTCTCAAGTATACGTGGTTATACCATACATGGGATACGCAAGACAAGACAGGCAGTTTCTCCCAGGTGAGATAATCACAATGGAACTTGTTGCAAAAATGTTCAAGGCAGTAGGTGCAACAAAGATGATCGTAGTAGACATTCACAGCACCACAGCACTAGAACACCTCCAAATTCCTGCAAAAAATATTAGCGCAGTAGAAGATCTTGCAAGCCATTTCAAGAAAATGCCCCTTACTGATCCTCTTGTTGTATCACCTGATAAGGGGGGAGTCGAGAGGGCAAGAAACTTTGCAAAATCTCTCGGTGTGCAATATATTGCACTAGAAAAGCAGAGGGACAGAAAAACTGGTAACGTTGCAATAAAATCTAAAGGCCTTGATGGGGTCAAGGGTAGAGATGTCATCCTAGTTGATGACATGATAAGCACTGGGGGCAGCATTGTAAAGGCTGCCGAGTTTTTGAAGAAACAAAAGAGTGGCAAGGTCTATGCATGTTGTACACATGCATTACTGATTGGAGACGCGGAAAAAAATATCACAAAAGCTGGCGTGACAAAGATAATCAGTGCAAATACCATACCAGGCAAGACATCCATTGTTGATGTGTCTGCAATAATTGCAAAGGCTCTCTGAATGTCAAGTTTTTTTGTACTACAGAAACAATATGAAGATCTTGCAAGAGACGAAATTATTTCAATATCAAAAAGCTATGATTCCAAGTCAAGTGTAACAACAGAGCCAAGACTTGTCATGGTATCATCCAAGATACCTTGGTATAAGATAGCAAGCAGGGCAACTTTTGCAAGACACTCTGGAATAATTGCAGGTACATTTGATGACATCATCAAGATTGATTGTTCCATACCAAGGCCTGAAACATTTGTCTGTAGAACGATAAACTTGTCATCAAAAAGCATAGGGTCCTCACTTGAAAGACAAGTGGGTGCAATACTTGCAAAGAGGTGGGGTTCCAAAGTATCTCTCTCAAACCCGCAGGTTACGATATACCTCATCATTACAGACTCGACAAAGTATCTTGGGTATGCAGATTCTCAGATTATGCCAGTCCATCCAAAAAAGATAATCAAACATCCACATGAGTTAGACATGAAGCTTGCAAGGTGTATGGTGAATCTGTCTCAGCTAAAGGAGGGAGATGTTATTTGTGATCCTTTCTGCGGCACTGGCACAATTTTGCTAGAAGCAGAGTCTATGGGTATGCATTCCATTGGGATTGATTTTGACAAAATAATGTGCAAGATTACGAAAAAAAATCTTGTTGCAAATGGATTTGATTCCAGGGTGATAAATTCTGGCTATGAAAAGATACAAGACATTATGGGAGAAATAGATGGCATTGTTACTGATTTACCATATGGCATATCGTCAAGGTCATCTATATCTCCAAAAAAGCTGCTCCAAGATTTCATATCAGTTATACCAAAAAGAAAAAAACTTGTAATAGTATACAAGAAAGGTCTAGAAGTGGATGGAATAGTCAAAGCAAAGAAATACGAGATCTACAGGCATAAGAGCCTGACAAGAGTGATTGCGGTATCATGAAACTAGTATTTTTGGGGACATCGGCAGCACAGCCAACTGCAGAGCGCGGCATGACATGCATCTGCCTTGTATTGGATAAAGAGATACTGATGTTTGATGCAGGCGAGGGTGCACAGATTGCGTTTCAAAAGGCAAAGCTTGGTTGGAACAAAAAGACCAGAATATTTGTGACACACCTGCATGGAGATCATTGTGTAGGAATACTTGGGTTGCTGCAGACCATGTCGTTGCAGAACAGGACAGAATCTGTTGATATTTACGGCCCAGCAGGAATTGAAGAATTCATTGCAGCAAACTTGAAGATACTAAATTTTGGGCTGACATTTCCTGTAAGGATAATCAGGATAAAGGAGGGGCCAGTCTGCGACGATTCCGGGTATACCGTACACGTATGTGAGGCAGAACATTCCATTCCAGCATATTCATATCGCTTTACTGAGAAAGACAGGCCAGGCAAGTTTTACCCGGAAAAGGCAAAGGCACTAGGAATACCAGAGGGAAAGCTCTGGCATGATCTTCAAAGTGGCAATGATGTAAAAATTGGAGATAAAATAGTCAGGCCATCAGATGTTACTGGAGAAAAACGCAAGGGAATCAAGATTGGCATATCAGGTGATACAAGGCCTACTGCCAAGTTGACAGAATTTTTCAAGGGTTGTAATTACATGACATTTGATTCTACATATTCTGATACACTACGGGACAAGGCAAAAGAGAATCATCACTCTACGGCAAAGGAAGCTGCTGATCTTGCAAAAAAGGCAGGGGTCTCAAATTTAATCTTGACACATTTTTCTGCAAGATATGAAGATGTGAACGATCTTGTAAATGAAGCAAAGACAATTCATGATTCCGTTACTGCTGCAAGAGATCTCTTAGAGATTGATATCAAGTGAGAATGTGGGACGGCATTTCTGACAGGCTAGTACAGGCAGAAAAAATTGTTTTTGTAACGGGGGCTGGAATTTCACAGGAAAGTGGCATTCCAACATTTCGCGGAAAAGATGGGCTCTGGAGAAGATACGACCCAATGAAGCTTGCAACAATAGATGCATTCTATGAAGATCCAAAACTTGTATGGGAATGGTATGAGGAGAGAAGACAAAACATCTTGAATGCAAGTCCAAATCCCGGACATGTTACCATTGCAGAACTTGAAAAATACAGGCAAGTGTCTGTTCTTACACAAAACATTGATGGGCTTCACCAGAGAGCCGGAAGCAAAAATGTATACGAATTGCATGGAAGCATAATTACAATCAAGTGTACCGTATGCGATTTCAAAGACAAAGTCACAACTGGTTTTTCTACACTTCCTCCACTGTGCAAGTGTGGAAATATACTAAGGCCAGATGTTGTATGGTTTGGTGAAGCTTTACCGCAGGATGTGTGGGAGTCTGCAATGGTAAAAGCCAGTTCTTGCGATATCATGATAGTAGTTGGTACATCGCTTGCAGTATCTCCAGCAAATCTATTGCCTGTTTATGCCAAGCAAAATGGGGCAGCAATTATCGAGGTAAACATCGAGAAGACCCAAATGTCATCAGAGATGGATCTGTATATTCGAGAATCTGCTTCAAAAGCCCTTCCAGAACTTGTTGAAATTGTTTCATCCAAGAAAATCGGGTGAATTTTTAGATTAATTCTACAAATAGGAAAGAAATTGTTCGTTATTTGATGTATGATGACAAAAATTTATACAAATTAGGGTTAATTCATCAAGTAAATCACACTAATTATTAAATAAGAGAAGAACATATAGAGATCAATGCGGAAAGATGCAAATTCTAACAAATGAATTTGCGTGATCCTGCGAAAAATGGTACATAGTTAAGTACAATTCGTTGTACGAACGGGCAAGAGAATGCTTTTGCCTATACAGGGTCACGCCATTTACCCTTTTCATGTTTTTATAAAATTCTAAACTTCGGATGATTATACAAAATCTTATTGTGACAATATTCCAGTTATGGTAGAGTTTTGCATGTTAGATGGAGCATATGCAGATGCATGTAGTATTCCATAAGCTGTGTTGTCTATTGTCATTTCTATAATATGTGGTGTATCTGGGACATCTCTGACCTCTGTTGTAAACTTGGAAGAATAGAATGTTCCAGTGAACAACACGGTATCGCTGTTTCTTATGGTAACTGTAACTGATTTTGTCTGGCCTGATGTGTCATCAAAATTTAGCAGAACATTGTTTCCTTGGTTTACTGTGGTAAGCTTGACTGTATCATAATAAGATGGAAGAATTGGCAATGTGCTTGTAGTACCATTAGTGGAATATGGAGATATCATCAGGCCGCTTGTGACATTTACCTGTGGGGAATTTGGTTTTGCTGTTAGCTTGATTACCTGTATAGGATCTCCTACATTGGCTGGACATTTTTCAAGTTGGATTATTCCAGTTAGTTGCTTTTTTCCGTTTACTGTCTGTGCAAGATCTGGAACAGAGATTTGACATGTGCTGCCAGTCTTTTCAAAGATCTGTCCAGTATAGTTTTGTTGGTTTACATATTGTGGGGCAAGTTGGTAAACAGAAGTTGGAAAATTATTTTTTGATGTATCTATCAAGGTACTGGTAGAATTTGCAAGTAATTTTGCACCAATGCTCACATCTTTGATAGCTGACTTGGACTCGTTGATGATTCCCTTGTCGCTTGTGGCTTGGTTTATCTTGTCCTTTACAGTATCAAGCGATGACGGTACACTTTGAAATAACTTTGATGAGTTTGGTATCAAGATGACCAGTGTAGCTATTATGATTCCAATAATGATCAGTTTTCCTATCAAGTGATTTTCTGTCTTGAGGTTTTCATAAAAAAGCACAAATGCATACTAGTTGAGCAAGTGAGGTAAATTTATCCAGTTATTCTATTATTTCAGGGGCAAGCCAGTCCACTACCTTGTCAAGGTCCTTTGAATGAAGTATCACCTTGATTGGGCCCATGGCAGACTCTTCTGCTTCTTCGCATATTGCAATTACATCAACATATGCTGCCTGTTTGTTGAGATAGAACCAAGTGGTGTCTTCCTTGGTATTAAATCGCATCTGCCTTCGGTAGATTCGGTTTGTCCGATGTTTTTTTATTGTCTCTTGGATCTTTGCAAGCGAGTTTAATTCATTTGAGGTTGCCTTGATGCTTCCTTCCTTGTATTGGTAATCTGATTCCAGTATGACATGTGATACGGCAAGCCTTACCTTGTCTGGGTCTTCGGATGGATTTACTGCAGCATAGACTTCGATCTTGCAGGCAACTTTTGGAATCTTCAACTCATCCAACCCTTGATGACGCGATATGCAGTATCAACAAGTTCTTCAATTGTCATGTTGTTGTTTGAGATTGTCTCGTCTGCAAGTGCAATTGACTCGCTCATGCCAACTCCAATCTCTCTTGAGTCTCTTTTTGTAAAATCTTCGCGATCAGATGGAGCATCAGACCTGCCCCTCCCTGTCAGAAACTTGTATCTTGTATCACCAGATGCATGGATTGCAAGGACCTTGACTGTGCCAATTTTTTTCAAGACATTGACTTCGGCAAGTGAACGCACACCATCTACAAGTACGACATTGGACTTGGAATTTTGGATTCCATCTTTTATGAGCTCAGCCACAGCACCTGGGCCATTTTTTTCTCGAAGCTCAATCATTATCTTTCCAAGATTTGCCCCTGTTGGGTCCATGTTTCTTCTTGTTGCTTCTGCCCGTACTGCATCTCCCATTGTAATTTTATCAAACCCTTTTGATTTTAGGCCCTCAGCTATTGTGGTTTTCCCAGCCCCAGGCATTCCTGTAAGACATATGATTAGTTTCACACTCACAAACTTTATTCTCTAGTCTATGAAGATATCGGAAAATCATTATAGATACCACAATATGAATTCCACTAATGCGTGCCTTTGTTGCAGTAGAGATTCAGGATGATGCCATACTTGATGCAATTGCCAAGATCCAGTCTGATTTTAAGATAAAGGCAACGCCTGTAAACAAAAAAAATATGCACTTTACATTATTGTTTCTTGGAGAGATAACTGAGGAGACTGTATCAAGTGTGAAAAAAGCGCTAGCTACCATTTCGTTTGAGAAAATCAAAGTAGGATTTACCCATGTTGGGGCATTTCCAAACCCAAGAACTCCCCGAGTCATATGGATTGGCGTGGATGATGAATCCTCCAAACAACTAGTTGATCTTGCAGTACAGGTAGAAAAAAAACTTGGGCCGCTTGGATTCAAGCCAGACAAGCCCTTCAAACCGCATATTACAATATTTAGAGTCAAGAACAGAATAGATGACATTTCAGGCATCATTGAAAAATTCAAAAAAGTTGATCTAGGAAAATATACCATGACAGAGTTAAAGTTGAAGCAAAGCGTCTTAACCCCTAGTGGGCCAATATACTCTGATTTACAGGTGGTTTTAGCTCAATGAGAAACATTTTGGAACAGGCAAAAAAGATTGCAATTCCTGGAAGACAAGAAGAAGAAAAGATTAGAGCAATTGCAGAAAACTTGCTTGACTTGGTAAGAAAAGAGATTGGCAAGTATCCAGAGATTACATCTGTTGAGCTTGGTGGGTCTTATGCAAAGGGGACATGGCTCAAGGGCAAGCTTGATCTTGACATCTTTGTCAAGATAAAAAAAGAAACAGACGAAAAGAAATTTGAAGAAATTGGCAGAAAAGTTGGCTTTGATTCCATGAAAAAATTCCATCCCTATGTAAGATATTCAGAGCATCCGTATGTTGAGGCAGCAGTCCAAGATACCAAGGTAAATGTTGTTCCTTGCTATGACGTGGAAAAAGGCCAGTGGAAGAGCGCAGCTGATAGATCATCATTTCATACCAGGTTCATCCTTGAGAAATTGGACGCAGAGAGAAAAAATGAGGTAAGACTTCTCAAAAAGTTTCTAAGAGGAATTGACATCTATGGAGCAGAGATTGCAACAGAAGGATTTGGTGGATATGTATCCGAAGTCTTGATTTACTACTATGGAAGCTTTGTTAAAGTTTTAGAAGCCGCTGCAAACTTTGCCCAAGGGCAGGTGATAGGAAGTCCTACAAAAAAGTTTGAGACAGCATTTGTGTTAATAGATCCTATAGACAGCAACAGAAACCTTGGCACTGCAATCTCTGCTCAAAATTTTGGCATATTCATACTTGCAGCAAGGGCTTTTCTGAAAAAGCCATCGCTTGCATTTTTCAATGGCAAAAAATCCTTGCCAAACAAAAATAACCTACGAAATGTTCTAGTCGTCAAGTTTGGTTACAAAAAAAGAAGTCCTGACATAATTTGGGGCCAGGCAAAAAGGGGAGCAAGTGCACTTTCTGTACAACTTGAGCTTGGTGGATTCCAGGTGTTGCGCAAGAGTGCCACAACAGATGAAAAGTCAGAGGCTGCAATGCTTTTCCTTCTGCATTCTACAACAATTGAAAAGTTCATGGTCAAAAATGGTCCTGATGTATTTAGGAAACCAGAATCTGAGAGATTTATTTTGCGAAATTCCAAGAACAAGCTAACCTGGGTTGATGAGCAAGGAAGAATTTTGTCCCTTCAGCAAAGAGAGTTTTATGATGCAAAAAAATTCTTACAGTCCCTTTTGAAGAAAAACCTGACAAATGCAGGCATTCCAAATGGAATAATCTCTGACATGAGACGCGGTTTTATCATATCAGGGGGTCACCAGGTGACAAGCAAATCCATTAAAAAGGCTCTGGCTGAGTTAACCTCTACCAATGAACTCATCTTTGGTCTCAACAAGTAAACTTGTCAAAGAACCATACTCTCTGATACTAGGATATCCCAAGGCGACAAGGGGCGAGCTTGCAAAAAGACATGCTGAGCTTAAAAAACTTGGAATTACAACAATATCATTTCAAGGTGAGACAATTTTGAACAACATCCATGTCTTGGGCAAGGGCTACGTGGGAGTTGTTGTACTGTCAAAGTTTCGCAAAAAAGATGTAGCACTTAAGATTCGAAGAATTGACTCCAGCAGAGAAGAGATGAAAAGTGAGGCAAAACTTTTACAAATTGCAAACAAGGTAGGTATAGGTCCCAAGCTAATAGATAGCAGCAAAAATTTCTTGATAATGGAATATGTGGAAGGTAAAAAAATAACTGACTGGGTAAGAGATCTAAAGGGTAGGGGAAGTGCTGCCAAGCTAAGATCTGTTGTAAGACAAGTTTTAGAAGATTGTTACAATTTGGATAACATACATCTTGATCATGGTGAGCTGAGCTATATCCACAAGCATGTCATTGTAGGCAAGTCTCCATGTATCATTGATTTTGAGAGTGCCAGCACAAACAGAAGAACTTCGAATGTAACATCAGCTACTCAATCAATATTCATAGGATCTGCTCTTTCAAGTATAGTTAAAAAGATCATAAAGATACCAAGTAAGAGAAAAATGATAGGCCCACTCAAAAAATACAAGCATGACCAGACAAGAGAAAACTTTGATGATATCTTAAAGATGTTGGGGTTGGACAAGAGTTGAGCATCCACGACATCAAGACAAATGCACTAAAAATTTCGCTTGTAGTAATACTCTCTGCCTTTGCAGTAGAATTTCTGATAGGAATTTCTTCTAACAGTCTTGCCCTTATCACGGACAGTGTTCATGCAATACTTGATTCTATTGTAACTATGGTTTTGCTTGTTGCGGCAAAATGGTCTACCAAGCCACCGGACAGGGAACACACCTATGGACACGGAAAGATTGAGACTATGGGCAGCTTTGTTGCAGGAATCATAATTCTTGTAATTTCGTTGTTTTTCGTTTATGAATCCATATCAAGATTCCAGGAGCCAAAACCGGAGGTTGTGCCTGGAGTTCTTGCAATAATAGCAGCAGTCTATACTTTAGGGTCCATTTTCTTCAGGATTGTCATTCTGCGAAGGGCTCTGAAGAAAACAGACGGCTCCTCGCTTCGGGTAGACTTGTATCATGCCTTCATGGATATGGGTGCCACATCTGTTGCTTTGGTGGGAATTGTATTTGTAATCATGGGATTCTACCAAGGAGACAACATTGCTGCATTAATTCTTGGAGGCTTGCTTGCCGCACTGAGCTTGAAATTGATCCACAAGAGCGGTCTTGAGCTAACTGATGCTGTTCCTGCAAACATGGTCAAAAGGGTGCATGATATTGCAAGCAATACGGCAGGAGTGATGAAGACAGAATCTGTACAGATACGCAGATCAGGCAGCGACATCTTTACTGAAATTACAATATCGTTGAGTGCTGCTTCAAGTTTCGAGGAGGCCCACAAGATTAGTGCCAACGTAGAAAAGAACATTAAAAATGCAATTGCAAATTCTAATGTCACTGTTCACTTTGAGCCGACATTAAAAGATGTTCCTGCAGATTACATCATAAATAAAGTTGCAAACTCAGTACAGGGAGTAAAAGGTATTCACAATGTAAGCTCTTTTACTGCAGAAAATGGTGTATTCATCAGTCTGCATGTAATGGTTGACAGAAACATGTCACTTGAAGATGCACATCATGTGTCAGACGAGATTGAATCTCAAATAAAAAAATCTGTTTCAAATGTAAATCATATTACCATACATCTTGAACCATATGTTTCAATTCCAGAGAGCATTCCAGTAGAAGACATAACGATAGAAGAGCAGGTTGCAAACATCATCAAGGAATATCCCAAGGTAAAAAAAATTGGGCGAGTGATAACATTACATTTGCAGGATATATTCAAGGTGGACATTGACTGTTCGTTTGAAAAGAACCTTACAATAGAAGAAGTGCATGATATTGTTTCTAATATAGAAAACAAGATAAAAGATCAGATAAAAAATGCCATAGTTACCATACATCCAGAGCCAAGCTAGAAATGAAAACTCATGAAGGTGTCGTCTTTCTTAGAAATGATCCAGTACTAGGAAAGATAATCGATCGCGTTGGAGACTTTACATTAAAAAAGCGCAACCACCATTTTGCAGTGCTAGTTGAATCCATAATATCACAACAACTGGCAACAAGTGCAGCTGAGGCAATATTTTCAAGATTCAAGGCACTTTATCCCACTTTTCCCACCTCTGCAGACATTCTTTGCACACGCAAAACAAAGTTGCGTTCTATAGGGTTGTCAGCAATGAAGGTAGACTATCTCAAAGATCTCTCAAAGTATATTGAAGAAGGCACACTTGAGATCAAAAAATTACCAAAGATGAGCGATGAGGATGTGATAACACAACT
>JAGWGU010000072.1 GCA_028867275.1 Nitrososphaerota archaeon | reverse complement strand
AAACTAATTCTTGCTGAAACGCTCGACAAGATGCTAAAGATAATCAAGGAGAACTCTTAAGTTTAGGAGTACGGTTTTTCTTGGAACACACTCAAACTAGAAAGTATGAGGAATACGCCTACGTATTAGATTTTGTTACAAGAGGAAAATCAACTACAGTGAGAGGACGTGACGGAATAATTGTTACAGCTATTGGAGAGGAGAGACTGACCATACTTGAATTGCTTGCCATGCCAAACTCTACCTTTGAGATTGGAGAGCGAGTCTACATCGGTAAAGAAGGTAGAACAAAAATACTTTCAGTGCTTGGCAGACTAGAACATGAACATATTTCGTCTTCTGCACAGAGTGAACTAAATGCCGTGGTGGAAAAAATTGTCCTGCAAAACGAAAAAAGATTTGTAGATTATCTAAACAATGCACAGCCACTCACTCCAAGAATACATGCACTTGAGTTGATACCAGGCATTGGAAAGACCTACATGAAGACAATGCTAGAAGAACGAGAAAAGAAAAAGTTTACAGACTTTAAGGACTTGCAGGAAAGAGTTGGGCTAAAAGAGCCAGCAAAACAGATTGCAAAGAGAATCATCGAAGAGATAACAGGAGAAACAAGGATGAGTCTCTTTGTTAGAAAATGATCAAGCGCAAGTTACTGGGACAGCATTTTTTAATATCGCAATCAATCGCAAAATCAATAGTTGACTCTGCAGGCATAACAAAAGATGACATTGTTCTTGAGATAGGAACAGGTCAAGGCATACTGACACCACTTTTATGCAAAGATGCAAAACAGGTGATCTCTGTTGAAAAAGACCCTGTGCTGTATTCGCAGGCAAGAGACGCTTTTTCTCATACCCCAAACCTGGTCTTGGAAAAAGGAGATGCTTTCAAGAAAGATATCGAGTTTACCATTCTTGTGTCAAACCTTCCATATTCTGAGAGCCGTACTGCAGTAGAATGGCTTGTTCAAAGAAAGTTCAAACGTGCAATTGTAATGGTCCAAAAGGAATTTGCCCAAAAACTAGCCAAAAAAGATGGCAAAGAAAGAAGGGCCATATCCGTTCTTGCAAACTATTGTCTTGATATTGAAAACATCATGGATGTAAAAAACATAAACTTTAGGCCTCCTCCCAAGGTTGACTCGGTTGTGATATCGATTGTTCCAAAACATGTACTGTCAGGCCAAACTGTACATGCAGTAAACAAACTATTTTCATTCAAAAGAAAGACAATACGTCACATTGGAAAAAAGATGGGAATAGTGATTGATTCTGATAAGAGACTTGAGGAAATGCCAGATGGTGAGATAATAGACATTGCAAAAAGAATCTCACAATAATTACTATATTCCAGCAGAAGATTCTATCTTTTTTGTCGACTATCTAAAAGATAAAAAAGGAAGATCTGCACTTGATATTGGAACAGGATCTGGCATTCTTGCAAATGCTTTGTCAAAGAATTTTTCACTTGTTGTTGCAACTGATATCAACATCTCGGCTCTTGTCAAGGCACATGAGACAGTTGACAATTGTATCTGTTGCAATGCCGCTGATGCATTACATGCTAGTTTTGATCTAATTGTATGCAACTTGCCGTATCTGCCATCTAATGAACTGCTTGATCCCGCAGTAGATGGCCTCTATGATGGTACAGAGATTCCAGGTATGATAATAAAATCTGCCAGTCAGAGAATTGAAAAAAATGGTAAGATGATATTTCTTACCTCTTCTCTTGCAAAGTATGAAACACTGATGAAATTGTCAGAGTCTCTTGGGTTTGATGTTGCAATTGCTGCAAAAAAGAAACTGTTCTATGAAGAGTTGATTATAATAGAATGTACAAAAAATAAACCCTAATATGATTTTCTTACAAAAAGTACATCTAGTTTATCTGTAAAGGAGAGAAATTGATATTATTGAAATTCCACTATGTGATTTATGCTATTGTAATAGCTGCAATTTTCTATTCTATGTCATCTACAAATGCATACGCATTAGATGCTCAAGTAACCATAGTAAATGATACCACAAATCACTGCAGGCCTAGTCTCTCATGCTATACTCCATTTCAGGTAAATGTCTCTGTTGGTGATACAGTCACCTGGACAAATCAAGACAATAGAATTCATACTGTTACAACTGGGACATCAAACTATGGACCACAGGGTATCTTTGACAGTGGAGCCATACAGCCTGGTCATTCATTTACCCAGTTCTTTGGTACTGTTGGAAAATACAACTATTATGACAAAACTGACATGTGGCCATCTGGAGTGGTTGTGGTATCAAAAGGATTCTCACATGCAGAACTTTCTTGGGTCCCTAATTCCCTCAAAGTTGAAAGACAAAACTATACGTCAAATGGTATTGTGATAACAAAACAGATCCAAAACACTGGAAACGCTGACGCCAGTTCCATAATATTTACACTAAAAATAACAAACCAATCATCGCTTCTTTATACTGGTCTTGTCAAGTTGGATGTACCTACAAAACAGAGCGTTCCTGTAGCATTTGTGTGGAGCAATCCCGTAAATGGACAATACCAATTATCCTTTGATGCAAATTCTGCCAACACTGCAGGTGACATGAATGCAAACGATGATAGATCACTTGATCTGATATCTATCCCGTCGTCTACACCTGTTCAGGATCAAGCTCTTCCAATTACACATCAAAACTTTACAGTGCATGACAATACTGCAAGCGTTCCAGAATTTGGTCATATATCATATTTTATCTTGATTGCATCAATAGTATCTATTCTAGTCTTGTCTAAGTTTAGTTTGAATAGACTATTTTCTTAATTTCTGTTTTGCAATCTCTACTATTGCATCTGTCATTTGTGTTGTAGTTGCATTTCCGCCAATGTCAAATGTGACATATTTGCCTTCATTGATTACCTGATCTGTTGCAGCAAATATTGCATCCCTGATGTGGGCCTCTCCAAGATATTCTGCCATCCACGCTCCTGATAAAATTGCGGCAGTTGGATTTACCTTGTTTAGTCCTTTAAATGAAGGTGCACTTCCATGAGCCGCCTCAAACATGGCAAACCTATCTCCCATGTTTGCAGAATAGACCAGTCCAATGGAGCCAATTATGCCAGAGGCCAACTCTGATATTATATCCATGAAGAGGTTGGTGCTTATCAAAACTGAACCGTTGAACTGTTCTGGTTTTATGACCAGTTGCTGGGTCATATTGTCTATGTATAGTTCCTCAACAGATATTCCTGGATTTGCCTTGGCAGCCTTTTCTACTTCCTCCCAAAAAATTCCATCGGTAACTTTGAGAATGTTTCTCTTTGTTATTGCAACAATCTTGTTCATGTGATATTTTTTTGCCCATGATAATGCCGAATTGATAAAACGACTGCTTCCCTGCCTTGTTATTTTTCTAATTGCAATTGCCGCATCATCTGATACCTTGAACTCAATTCCAGTGTAGAGACCCTCTGTTGCCTCTCTGAAACACACAAAGTCTAATGTCTTGTCAGGCGTTATCCTCTTGTATGTCCTAATTGGCCTGATGTTTGCATATAGATCAAATTTTTGTCGTAGAGTTACTGCAACACTTCTTGGAGAGTTTGGTTTTGGGATTGTGGTTGTAGGTCCCTTGAAACCCGCATCTGAGTTTTCCAGGATCTTCATTGTTGCATCTGGAATGTATGTCTCCCCCCCATGTTTTTCCCATTGCTCCGAACCTGCTTCACATAAAACCAATTCTGTTTGAGTGTT
>JAGWGU010000029.1 GCA_028867275.1 Nitrososphaerota archaeon | reverse complement strand
TTGGATTTTTTATAGTGCGATTAATGAAAAAATTTGGCGTGACAGTTAAGAATACACCCACAGAAGAGTTCAAAGGTAAAACAACTGGACCATCACTTCTCAAAACATTATTTTTGGTATTTTTTTGGATGATAAAGAATTTTGGTTATATATCAAAAAAACGAAAATATGTCAACTCTAAAAGAATTAGATCTACTAAGGAACTGATCCATATGGGACTGATAAAAGATCTTTGATCCAGTTTTTATTTTTTAATAGAAATATTGTTATAAATTCACTGATATTTATGATTCATATAAAATCGTAGTATTTTACCAAACATTCCTTCTGGTAGTAACTCAAACATGATATCTCTCGCTCTATTTCGTAGTCTTATAGGCCATGGTTTTTGTTTTTTATATTTTTTTAATTCAGTAAGATATTTTTCTTGTTGGTCCAAAGGAATTTTTCTCAATATATTTTCTCTTACAGAATTTGAATATTCTAAATTTTTTTCAAGCATTTTATTTGTAACCTGATCTTCATGTATACGATATTGTAAAGTATTGATTGGGATTAGATATAGTCTACAGTTATACAATATGCAACATCTTAGCCAAAACTCATAATCCTCTCTATGTCCCACTTTTTCATTAAATAAACCAAATCTATCAAAAATTGATTTGTGAATTAGTGAAGTATTTACATTTCCATAATAATGATCTAACAATATAACATTCCTTTCAGAATTACTTAGTTCATTATAATTGGGTTCAATGAGTCTTTTTATGAAGTTACCATTTTCATCAATTAAACTATAATTTGTATAAAAAATATAATTGATAGATTCATCACCTATCTTCTCGACCTCTTTAATCATTGTCTCTATTGCATATTTCTCTAAAATGTCATCATTTCCAAGCCACTTGAACCAATCCCCCGTCATAGATCTTATGCCTGCATTTAGAGCTGTTCCTGTACCTCCATTTGCTTTGGTAATTACCTTTATTTTATCAGAATATTCTTTCAAAATATTCGGAGAATTATCAGTAGATCCATCATCAACAGCAATTACTTCTATGTTAGAATAGGTTTGTTGTAAGGCAGATTCAATAGACTCACGAAGATATTGCTCCGAATTATAGACTGGAATTACAATGGATACCTTCACTCCTAATGATACAATGTTTAGTATCTTAAAAGTTAGGTTTTTGATGCCTCTTGATTATATCTGTGCAAAGGTAGAAACTCAAATCTAATTTATCATGTTAGATTAAACATTTTCACCAATTTGTCTTTTAATTCTAGTGATGATTCCTCAATTTTCAGTTTTTCAATTTTATTTTGCATCAACTATAATCCATTTTCATGATTAATCTTTTAGTAAGTTGTTTGTAATTACTCACAATTATTATATGTTTTAAATATTGACAATTGAATTCTCTGGAAAATCTGTACGCTTGTTATTTTGTAAGTATCTTAATTGATATATATGCAGCATGATTATGTTATTACATGATAAAAATTCGCCCTTATCGTTATTGGTTCTATTTTAGACAGGGTTGGGCAACTTATTTTGCATTCATTTTTGCAGCAATAAATACCATGGTTGTAACCTATTATCTAGCTATCAAAGATGTACCAATTCTTGAAAAAATCTTTCCATCATTCATTTATTATTTACTTACTACAGCAATAGTTGGAATTCCATTGCTTATACTTATAGGATATATTCATTACAAAAAAATTGCAGCGTATCATGCTGAAATTGATATACAAATAGAATCCAATCCATATTACTACAAACTTCCTCCTGGATATTGGACGGAAGTACTTGCACCATTTTATCTTGTTATGGCAAATTTAATGTTGAAGTCATCAAATAATGAAAAACTCACAAATGAAGAGATCAACGAAATAAAAGAATTACAAAAGAAACTTGATCTATTAATTAAAGGAGGATATGTTGGTAAATTGCCGTCTAATATGTTTAGGCAACAAGATAATGATTTTTGAAAGAAGCGTTTACCATTTTTAATCCAACAAAAAATGATAAGTTATTGCTAATAATGCACATGTTAACAAGTGTTATTCATGTGTCTTTTAGTTGATAAAAAATAAATCTTTCCCAACTCCGCTCTGTAAAACCTTGATCTATTGTAAATCATTAATGATTACCTTACTTTTGATAAACATATCACTCACACAAAACCTCTTATTAATCTCGATCTTACTCACATTTGATTGATTAAAAGAAAAGATGTAGTTTGTGGTCTTGGTGAGATTGGAACTCCAATTCTACAGTTAATTTCAAAAGGAGTCGAAACAGTAGGATATGATATAAATCCCAAACTTATAGACCGCAAAAGGTTTCTCAAACTTGAAAAAATACCTACAGAATTATTGCATATTTGTATTCCATATAATGAGAAGTTTGAAGGGAATGTAGCCGATCTGGTTTCCAAATTCATGCCTGCTGTTATTGTGATACATAGTACTATTAAACCAGGTACTACTGAAAAATTACAAAAAAGACTACCAATTCCAGTGATATACAGCGCCACAAGAGGAATTCACAAAAGAATGATTGCAGATCTCAAGAGATATGTCAAATTTTATTCTGTATATGATTGGACTCCAAAATCGAGATGGGCAAAAAAAACATATGAAAATAGAATGAAAAAAATAGGTATCAAAACAAAAACAATGTCAAATCCGCTTGTTCTTGAACTGGCAAAGATTGTTGTTGATACGTCATACTATGGCTGGCTGATTAACTATGCACAGCTCAGTAATATGATTGCAATACGAAATAAAGTAGATTATGATGAAATGTGGTCATTTGCAGACGAGATTCATAAATATTTAGGAAATAGACCAAAGATGTTTCCTGGATTCATAGGTGGACATTGTGTAATTCCTAATCTCGATCTAATGAATAATGAAACACTTGATCTCATAAGAGAAATTAACTCTGATTATGCAAAAATTCTAAAAAAGAGACAATCACAGAGTAAAAAATACTAAACCATCATCACAATACAAATTGGACATCTTATTACTTGCTGAAATATTGCCCGCCTGTGAACATATTCTTTCATTTGAATGATATATAGCATAGATGTAAGAAATCAGTGATAATGGATACACAGATTCACTCTAGTCTACGAACCGTGGAATGGAAAGACAATTCTGTAGTAATGATTGATCAGACCAAATTGCCCAATGAACTGGTTTATGTAAAATATACTGATTACAATGATGTTGCAGATGCCATAAGAAACCTTGTAGTCCGGGGCGCTCCTGCCATTGGGGTATCTGGTGCGTTTGGACTTGCTCTTGCTGCATTACAAAGCAAGGCAACAGACAAAGATGGTCTTATCAAAGATCTAGAACACGCAAAGAAAATTCTTTTTGAGACAAGGCCGACTGCAATTAATCTTGCATGGGGACTGGAAAGGATAATGAATATTGCAAAATTAGGAAAAGATGCTTCTGAAATCCGAAATAACATTGTAAACGAAGCAAAGATTATGGCCGAAGAAGACATTAACATAAACAAACGCATGGGCAAAAATGGCTCGCATCTGTTTGATAATAATGACACCATAATGACTCATTGTAATGCAGGGGCTCTTGCTACAGTTGCTTATGGGACGGCTCTTGGGGTAATAAGGGCCACAAAGGAAAGTGGGAAAAAGATCAAGGTGATAGCAACAGAAACAAGACCAGTCATGCAGGGTTCCAGACTTACTGCATTTGAACTAAAACATGATGGAATTGATGTTAGCCTGATACCTGATACTGCTGTGGGATATTCCATGGCAAATGGGCTTGTCTCCAAAGTAATTGTAGGAGCTGATAGGATACTTGCTACTGGACATGTGTACAACAAAATTGGAACATACCAAGTTGCACTGATGGCAAAGCAACATGGAATACCATTCTATGTGGCAGCACCGCTTTCTACATTTGACATGAAAAGTGCTCCAAAAGATGTCATAATAGAACAACGAAAATCAAGCGAGGTAACCGGAGTATCTGGTAAAAAAACTGCGCCTGATGACATTAACGTAATAAATCCAGCCTTTGATATGACTCCTCCAGAACTCATATCGGGTATCATAACAGAAGCCGGTGTAGCAGAACCTCCATTTGAAGCATCAATCAAAAAATTATTTGAATCCAAGTTGTAAAGTATTTATTCTATTGTGGAAACAAACCACTTCATGGTAACTGTTACATCTCAACAAATACTTGACTCGTTAAAACAGTGCATGGACCCAGAGATTCCAATCAGTGTGGTAGATATGGGATTAATTTACGGCGTGAACATAAATGCAGATAACAAAGTGGATATTAAAATGACAATGACAACGCGTGGTTGTCCACTGCATGATACTCTGGTCACTGATGTAAAACGCTATGTAACCAAGGTTCCAGGTGTATCTGCTGTTAATGTTGAAATTGTATGGGAACCTGCATGGACTCCTGAAAAAATGTCTGAAGAAGGCAAAAAAATGATAAATTATGGAAAGCAAAAAACTGTAGCTCCAATTAATTATGAAATTGCCATGCCACAAGGTATAGGCTCTCTGGTAAAACAAGAAGATGGTTCCATTGTCTTGATGAATGAAAACCAGCAAGGTTTCATGGTAAACCAAGCTATCGTAGAATTTTGGAAACTGTGTAACGGTAAAAGAAGGATAACAGAACTTGTTGACGAATTTGCAAAGCAAGTCGGCTTACAGCGAGGACAGATGGAAAAAGAAGTTTTACAACTAATTCAACAACTACTAGACGGCGGATTGATAATAATCAAGGAACCTGAAGTGTCTAACGTACAATTCAGAAAATAAAACCTAGATCTCTTTAATCTCAGTTATAGTGCCCTGGACAGAATCCATCTTTACAATTGCTCTTTTCTCTCCAAATCCAAGTGCCACATACCAATCTCCTCCGTCCACATCAAACTTTGTCTCTAATGTCTTGATCTCATCTGACTTGACTCCGTATTTTTGTACAATTCCTGAAACTGCAACCGGTATTGCTTCCTTTTCTGTTGGAAGCCTTCGTTTCATTAATCCTATGCCTGGATTCATGTATCATTTCTAGTTATCACTTGTATAATAGTCATTTCTACTAGATTACAAATTAAAATCAATAAAACAAGATACTAAAAATTCCATAACAAAATTCTATATAGCAAGATCATTTCGAGTGTGAGTATGGCAATACCTCAGATCATATCAAAATCATTTCTCTCACGACAAAATGATTTATTGTTCATTGTTTCAATCTTGGCAGTTCTGGGCACCTCTGGTGTATTACTTGGAGGAATATGGGATTCTGCATCACATGCACTTAAAATTCCTGATAGTTTTTGGACCATTCAGCATGTAACTGTCTATTCAGGTGTAAGTATAGTGGCACTTGCTGCTGCATTTGGGACCATCATATCTCTGAAGAACAGAAAGATAATCCTGGGAATAATAATGCTTTTGATTGGTTCTTTAATGCAGCTGGGAGGAGGCTATGTAGATTACAATTTCCATGAGATATATGGCATTGATGGATTAGTAACCTCCTCACACCTTACTATCGAATCAGGATTGCTGCTAACCTCGATTGGCGGATTTCTCACACTTTCAAAGTTTGGTTACAGTAAAACAAAAAGACTTGTCCCATTTTCAATTGTAAATGTAATATTTTCTGTAACCTGGATTGGATTTAATCTGTCGTTACTGGTTGGTGCAACCATGCTATGCATACCAGTCTACGACTTGTTTTCGTCTGGCTGCTCTGTAATGTAGTTTCTTAGTTTTCTATATCCTGAATAGACCAAGATCAAGGAACCTGCAAATATCAATACTGCTGGAAAAGTAATCTCTTGAACTCTGGTATCCCCTATGGTGACTGCAAGTTTTACAGGCTTGTCAGAAAGATTAGTCAGCTCTAGTGTAACTTGATCATCATGTTCAAAATGAAAGTAATCAACTGTCATCTTGTTTGTTATCTTTCTGATGTCAAGAAAGTTTCCATGAGAATCAACAACTTTTGCAAGAATGTTGTTCTGGTAACTTTCAGACGATATCAAGTAAAAACCAATTCCATTTCCCTTGACTTTAACTGGCAGACTGTTAGAGTCAAGGCTGTCAAGCAAAAAACTAGCCGTACTCTTGTTTGATTCCGATAAAATAATTCCAGCTCCAATTGATCCTGTTGTGATTAATAATACCCCGACATAAAACAACGAAATCTGAAATCTCATGATGATATAGTCTTGCGGGTTCTATCTATTTATTATATCAAGGGCCCGGTGGGATTCGAACCCACGACCTGGTGGTCCGAAGCCACCCGCACTATCCTGGCTATGCAACGGGTCCGATCAATTAAGAATTTAACAGGGCTAAATATCTGTCTAGGTACTTGAAGATTTCACAACGAGTGGCAGGAGTAGAATATGCAATACGTGACATTGCACTAGAAGCAAGAAATCTCCAAAAAGAAGGCAAAAAGATAACCTATCTTAATATCGGCGACCCACTTCAGTATGGATTCCAACCCCCTGACAGGGTAAAAGAGGCATTGATAAAAGCAGTCAGAGAAGGCCAGAACTATTATGCATCATCGGAGGGACTACCAGAACTACGACAGGCAATAGCAAAAAAAGAATCAGCAAAGGGTCTGAGAGTTTTAGAAGATGACATTCTTGTAACAAATGGTGTATCAGAAGGCCTTGAGATGATAATGGCATCTATCGTAGAGGCAGGAGATGAGGTGCTCATACCAGGTCCATACTATCCACCTTATGCATCATACGTCAGACTGTTTGGTGGCAAGCCAATAGAATTTTTGGTAGATCTTCACAACTCAACTCCAGATCTTGGTGATATAAAATCAAAAATTACTAGCAAGACAGTTGCAATATGTCTTATCAGTCCCAACAATCCGACAGGTGTAGTATTTAGCGAAAAGTCTCTCAAGGATTTGGTTGACCTTGCAAACGAGCATGATCTGTACATAATCTGTGATGAAATCTATGATCAAATTGTCTTTGACGAAAAATTCACAGGAATAGGTAAGGTCAGTGAAGATTCGCCTGTGATTTTGCTTAACGGATTTTCCAAAGTTCACCTAATGTCTGGCTGGCGAATTGGATACATTGGATTTAACCAATCAAAAAAACTAGAGCTATTGCGAGAAAATGTGCCAAAATTATCTCGAGTAAGGATTGCCACCAATCTGCCAGTGCAATATGCTGCACTGGAATCACTTAACGGTCCACAAGATTATGTATCAAAGTTTGTCTCTGAGCTAAAGAAGAGACGAGACTATACCATCAAGAGACTAAATGGCATGCATGGCATAAGTTGTTCAAATCCTAAAGGTGCCTTTTACGCATTTCCAAAGATCGAACACAACAAGTATGGTTCTGATAAAGAGTTTGTGACAGAATTATTGAAGACAACTGGAATCCTTACGGTTCACGGTTCTGGATTTGGAACTCAATATGGTACGGGTCACTTTAGGATGGTTTTCTTGCCTGAGATACCTGTTCTGGAACAAGCTCTGGATAAAATCGAAAAATTTGTTGCCTAATATCTCCAGTCTGTAACCTTTTTTGGAGTTATTTCTATGACACAGTCAGTCTGATCCAAGAGTTGTTGTGCTGATTTGTTTTTTAGACTAGTAAAGTATCGCAAAAGAATTTTCTTCCCAATTGATTCCACAATACTTGTCTTTAAAATCAGCCTAGCTCTTCCAGTTCCCATCACACCAATAATATCTGGTGATCTTATACCGGTATCAACACAAAATGATACCCTGAAATTTTTTTTAATATTTTTTGCCTTTCGGGTTTTTGTATTTGTCCCTACGTAGAATTTGCCATTTGCATACATGTACCATACCGGAACAATGTGTGGGTCTCCAGACGAATCTATTGTAGCAAGCCGCAAAATTTTCTGTGACCTGAAAAACTTTTCATTCTTCATAGTTTTCTCCTCGTAATCCCAAAACAATGAGAAATCCTGCTATGCCAAACATGCCTATGGATATCTTTTCACTTGTTATATCAGAAGATGTAAAAAAGTCTACAGTAAACTCTGGCCCCCATATGAGCAAGTCCCGTATGATTGCAATTGATGCTACAACAATAAACAACACACCCATTGCCGTAAACCAATTCCTTCTTCTTACTCTACCCATGCTGACTACTAGTATGGTAACTAGATTATCTTTATGCCTGGGTTCTTCATCTTGTTTTTTATCATTGCATTGAGAAGAATCGGCGTTGCCACCTCTGCAAGATATGACAAAGAACCAGGTCCTAACAATATGGGTCTTAGATTTTTTATCTCTGTTATCAGCTGACGCACTATGTTTATAGAATCTTCGGCATCCCCGCAAACAAATATGTCAGAATCAAGTACAAGTTTTGGATCAACCAGTTTCTTTTCTGATATTGTATGAAATGCAGAAACCAGTTTCTGTTTATTCTTCATGTGTTTTTGTACCAACTCAAATGCTGATGGCTTCTTGTCCTTGAATGAAATGAACTCAAATCCAAGATCAGTTTTGGTCAGAGGAACTATAGGAGATATCACTGTACAATTGTCTCTCACATGAGGTAAAAGTTGAGAACAAATTGCATCTATGTTTTCATATGGAATTGACAAAACCAAAACATCGCTTTCTTTTGCAACCGTAGTGTTGTCTTTTCCTGAAATTTTTCCTTTAAAGGAAACATATTCTTTTTGTGCCAGTTCTGAATATTCTCTAGCAGCTTCTTCTGCCTTGGAAGCTTCTCTTGACCCAATGATAACATCATGGTTTTCACACCATCGCAAAGCAAATCCTTTGCCCATTCCACCTGTTCCACCAATTATTCCAATCTTCATGAAATCAAGCACAAGCAATGTTATTATTATCTTTATTTAATAATTGTAATCGTTATTGCCACTAGTTCTTTTTCTACGACATGGACAGGCCAAAAATAATGTTGAACGAATTTTAGCTGGACGCACAAAAGGATTTCCACTAACGGAAATAGGGGTTCAACAGGCTCAGCAGATAGGGAACTTTCTAAAATCATTTAACATATCCAAGATATACTGCAGTCCCATAGAGAGGGCAGAACATACAGCTAAAATAGTTGCCAACAGTATAGGGCTGAATTGTACTATTGATGAACGACTGACAGAGATAGACATGGGATCGTTTTCTGGAATGCATTATGATGATATGTTCAAAAAACATGGAAATGTCTTCCTAAAATTCTATCAGGGTCACCCAATAGTTGAGACAAATGGGATCGAGACATTCACAAGCGTCAAAAAAAGGGTCCTGAACATGGTTTCATATTGCATGAAAAAACATGACAGAGAAACCATTTTGCTTGTAACCCACATGGATCCTATCAAATCAATGATATCTACAGTTCTCCAACCCAAGCCTGAATTATTATATGAGATGATAATAAGAAACGCGTCTCTCACCATACTAAAAAATGAACAATCAAGTTTTTCAATGGTGGCAATAAACACTATGAATCCTGAGAGATACTCTAACGAGTAGTATTTCATGATGTTATACCAAAATAGCAGAACCAATATCTATGGGCTGGCAAAATCATATCTAGATTGAAGCTACTGATACTTGGACTGTTACTTCTTGTTATTGCAAGTAATTTCTTGACAGAGGCTTTTGCTTTACAACTGTCTACTGACAGAGATGTATATTCAAAAGGCCAGCCTCTTCTTGTCTATGGTCAGGCTCTTCCAAACGAACCATTGATAATTAGATTATTTGCACCAGATGGCACCATAGCGCAATTCAACCAGATAAACGCTGATGATACTGGTGCCTTCAGCCATATATTGATACGATGGCCCAATGCCACAAGCAACTACTCGTACGGAACATATTCTGTAGAGGCAATTGCCACAAAAGAGCAAGGAATATCAAAGACAATCGATGTAAAATTTTTAGCAAACGCATCATTGGTTCAAGTACCGCAGCAACCAATTGTTCAAGTGTCTGTGTTTGCTCCACAAAGCGCAGCTATCAATCAAACATTCCGAGTCTTTATGCAGGTTACAAGTGATGGCCTGCTTGTTGCAGGAAATCCTTCTACCGTTCTTGGCTCATCGCATGTTCACATGCCTGATGGAAGCGTGATCAATATTTCAGATTCGATAAAAACTCTACACCAAGGGCTATTTTATGTGGACTTTACACCAAACCAAGAAGGTACATACATCTTTCACATAACTGCAATCAGCAAGGGTACCTATGCCAATGGTTCTGTTGCAACTCTAGTACTCAAACAAAACATCGAAGGAATATCTAACCAGATACTGCAACTAAATACAGTTTTAGATTCTACCTCCAAGGAACTTGACAAACTAAAGTCAGAAATCCAAGGATTTGGAAATGTACTAAACAGCAGCCAACAGTCTATTACCCAGGCAAACCAAAACTTGAACAAGAGTGTGACCAAAATGTCTGATTCAGTTACAAACATTGACCAGGCATCTACCCAGTTGAATTCATTGTTTCTTCCTGTCGTGGCTCTGATAGCAATAATTATCGCACTACAAATAACAATTCTTGCTAGGCGACGATAAACTCCATGGTTAAGAAAAAAAACACCGTCTCAAAGATAGGATTTTTTTTAATCATTGTCTTATTGTTTTCTCTATTTCCAAAAACCGTATTAGGATCATATGATGTAGATATTCCAAAAAATAACGTTAACGTCAAAACAGATCAAGTGTCAGGTCTCATAAATTTCCAGCCAGCACCATATCAAGATATGATCAAAAGATACATTGTATTTGGTCCGGGCTCTGTAGAAAAAATAGTCTCGCAAGCTAGTAACATTGTATACGGAATGGACTCAAACCATGGCTCTCTTGCCATGGGTTTTTTCAATCAAGATGAGGTCTACAACCTGAAGCTAAATGGATACAACGTAATTGAAGATCTACCATTAGAGTTTGATTCGATAAAACCTGATGCATCAACCGAGGTCTCAAGAATTGGTAGCATCCTAGGCTCTGATCATGCCATACATGATTACGGATACACAGGAAATGGCATCAAGATAGGAATAGTGGATACTGGAACTGACTTTACAAATCCTGATGTAAGAGATTCTATAGCACGTGACAAAAATAATGCTCCGATAATGATCGACGCTGATGGGCAGGGTATTGTACTGACCAATGCAACATTTGTTGCAAATATCAATAGTAAAGGTGTGATACAAAATTATACACATACAATACCAAAAAATGTCACATCTTTTGTCTATGTAACCTCAAAGGGCGTATTTCTTAATCTGAACAAAAATGGCAAGGGAACATATGTACAAGTCTATAATATGTTATATCCAAAGGGTGGCAATCCAGTTCTAAACGGAACAGTAGCAAATGATTACAAAATAGGAAAAGATCCAAGACATTTTATCCTTTCAAAGAGTGGGGTGTACCACTTTGGCATGATATATGAAAGCGTCTCTCAAGGCCAATATTACAGACTGCAGATTGTACCAGTTCTTGTTGTTGATTCAAACATTCCAGGATATTACGATACTATAATTGCAGACATGTCCGATTCTTGGAAAGATTATCAAAAGTTTGACAGTTTTACTATTCCACGATATGATTATGATTTTACTGACGAGCCTACAATTACCCTTGGAAAAGGAAATGAAAATCTTGTCTATGATTCAAACCATGATGGCAACCCAGACTATGGCGCTGGAACAGTGGGGGCACAGGTACTTGATGTGTATGGTGTAATTGCAAAACCCTCACTTGTTGACAAAAAACTAGGAGCAATCAATGGTACACTTCTCCCTCCTCTTGATCCTCATGGGAATTTCTTTGGAGTGATGTATGATTTTGGAGGGCATGGAACAGGAACTGCAGGTTCCATAACATCTAGTGGAAAACAAAACTATGGAATATACACAAACTCTACAAAATACCGCATACAGGGAGTTGCTCCTGGAGCAAAGATAGTTCCTATCAAGGCGCTTTGGCTGGGTGATGCAATTTACGGATGGCTCTGGGCTGCTGGGTTTGACCAAGAAAAAAACCAATGGAAGTATACTGGAAACCCCCGAGTAGATATACTATCAAACAGCTGGGGAATATCGACTTTTCCTGCACTCCAGTCAGTTCCAGGACTTGATGTACAGTCGCTTTTACTTAGCGCACTCTGTGTTCCTCACTCTCTTGATGTAAACTATCCAGGAATCTTGGTAGTCAGTAGCTCTGGTAATGCAGGACCTGGTTATGGTACCATGGGAACTCCTGATGCTGCACCATTTGGAATTACAGTGGGGGCAGTGACTGATAATGTCTTTGTGGGTTATGGCCCATTTAAGAACCAACCACGATTTGGTAACAATACATCTCATTTTGGTGAAGTGTCAGGGTTTTCTAGCAAGGGCCCCTCTCTTATTGGAGACCCCAAGCCCGATCTTATGGCAGTAGGAGAATACAGCTATGTTCCCACATCCATAACAAAATCAAGTAAAAACAATACTAGCCAATATGGTCTATTTGGTGGAACAAGCTTGGCTGCGCCTCTTGTGGCAGGCTCTGCAGCAATTCTAATGGAGAGCCTAAAAGACAAAAACATCCCATACAATCCTTTTACAATAAAAAATATTTTAACGTCAACTGCAACTGATCTTGGAAACGATCCATTCTCTCAAGGTTCTGGACTAGTCAATGTGACAAGTGCAGTAAATTTCGTATTAGGAAATGATGATGTATTTACAGTCTACAATGATGCCTCATATAGTAACACAAAGAAAATTTTAGATTCTGCTTTGGATACAATGAACTCATCTTCAGTAGGTCTTGCAAAAATAAAACTTGCCAACTCTCCGTTGCCTGAAACATCCTGGTTTGGAGGAAGGTTGTATCCTGGTGACAGAACATCTGCTGTCTTTACAATAGTAAACCCCACAAACCATACACTGGAAATTAACATTGAACCGCAAAAACTTGGGTTGATAAAAACTGATACCTATAATGGAACCACTCAAGTAAGATTACAAGATCCATTGATAAAAAAATCCGGAGTCTATAGACCAAACTATATTCCCTTGCAAGAAATAAAAAACTATACTGGACTTACATCGTTTTTTGAAAAGAGAAGGCCTGTTCCTGATGATGCCTCTCTTTTGGTTCTCAATCTGGCATTTCCGTTTTCACAATTCATGAACTCGTCTGCAAAAACATATGCTGATGATATGAAGATATCATCCTTGTACCTATATGACTGGGACAAGAAAAATGACACATCTGTTCCTGTCTCAAGGGACCTTTCTTTGATAAATAGAGGGGGTTCATGGGGAACTGTACAAGAACTTAGGGTTTCAGAGCCTGCCACAAAAATAAAACATGTTCCCCTAGTTGGCGTTTATCCTGTACCTACAAGATATTCATATTGGACAGGTGACACAAAGAAAAACTCGACATCATCAGACTATACACTGACTGCAAGTTATTACAAAAAAATACCATGGAACCAAATTTGGTTAAACTCAAAAAATGTTTACATCAAACCATACGAGTCTGCCAAAGTGATTGCTACTCTGATCGTTCCCACAGACCAATCTCCTGGATTGTACCAAGCTTTTATCAAATTTGAAGGAAGATCACATGCTGTAAATGTTCCAGTTTCATATGCAGTAATGAAAAAACTCCAACCAAAAGATCTTCCTACCGTAATACAAGGACAAGAAGGAGATGTGCTATATGGAAATGGGTACATTGGAGGAGGCTTTGACATGTCAAACAGGTATAATGCAGGAGACTGGCGCCAATATTATTTTGATGTAACTGACAAGACAATCAATTCCATTGCAATGACAATATCATGGAAAGATCCTGACACAAACCTATCTGTCTTTGTGATAGATCCACAGGGAAAAATTATTCAAACAAATACTCCTCCTGGTGTACTGGGACAGTTCCAGGGGTGGCCAACCGGTGACTGGCTTGGTCCAAGCATTCCATTTAGCGAAGGAGGAGGATTTTATCCAGTAAAGAACAAGGATGCAACATCTACTGCATTGTATGCATCGATAAACCAGACTGGTGTTTATTCTGTATTGATACATGCTCCATTATTTGGAGGAAGATCAATTGCAGAGCCTGTAACAATTGCTACAAAGTTTTCCACCATATTGCCAATAGAGTCTCAACCTCAGTTGATTCTAGACATTCCACTTTTCATCAACAGTAATTATACTATAAACCCAAAAATAATCGGACAAGGCATTGAGGATGAAAAATATTATCTTGATGGTAAAGAACCAAAGATAATCAACCAAACTAATTTGGCAAAAGATATGAAAAATCTCTCCGAAGGAGAACATGATGTGAAATTTACAATAGCAGATACCGTAGGTCATGATATCTCAAAAGAATTCAAGTTTGTTATAGATAACACTGCACCGCAGATCGTAATAAAATCACCAAAGAACAACTCGCAAGTTTCTGGGATGGTTGATATTAATTTGGATGTAAATGAATTAAATCCTGCACAAAAAGACTGGCTGACGATACAAACCCCAAAGCAGGTCTTCCATGATCTCAAAAATATCCAATTTGATACAACTTCTATTTCCAATGGGAATTATACTATTCAAGTAACGGCAAAAGACAGGGCTGGAAATATGGGAATTGCAGACATTATACTAAATGTAGACAACTCTCCAAATGTTATGTCTGGACAAACTAGAAGCGATCAAAATCTCCTAACTTTTGAGATCTTGGTTGGAATTGGAATCGCATCGACAATAACCGTTTTCACTTTGAAAAGATTAAAAATTTCCAAAAGAGACTAGACAAGGTTTATATGCAATTTTTTAAGAACGGAGCTTTGGATGTCTGAGCAAGATTCTGCCAAGGATGCCCTATCTCGACGTGATTTTCTTAAATTACTTGGCGCTGCCGGAGTTGCTTTGACATTTACGCCTTTTGTACCATGGGGTAAATTCATGCCAAATCCATCAAATGCCTCTCTTGAGAGAGCTCAAGTTATCTTACCTGATGGAACACAGGCAAATGTCAAGACTTTTCCAAAAAATCATTCCGAGGTTATCACTTATCCAAAAACAGGGGATTCTGTACTTGATCAAGAGGCATTCAAAAAATGGCAGTTTATTAGATTACCAGAAGAACTTGGTGGTGACAAGGACGATGTTAGTGCTTTTCGCGCCTATAGTATGGTTTGTTTGCATTTGTGGTGTTTGTGGAAATACTGGCCACAAGAAGGTAGAAAAAGAGGAGAATGTCCATGTCATGGAAGCATGTATAATCCATTAAATGGCAAAGCATTTGCAGGACCTGCCTCACTTCAGGCAGCGCCATCAAATGTGTTGGCAACTCTTTATTTTGAAGCAGATAACGATGGAAATTTGTGGATTAAACCAGCTGTATGGAATGTAAATGAAAATGGAGTTGTAGGATATGGTCGTTTCCTTAAAACGTAGAAACGGTCTAGTAGATTTCTTCTACTGGATATGGGATGGGCTGGAACGAACTGTATTCATTGGTACAAAGTTCTCATTTCCTGCAAGATTTGTAAGTCCTTTTGGATTCTTGGGAATGCTCACATTTGTGATATTTGTAATTCTTGGAATCTCTGGTGCATTATTGATGTTCTACTATCAACCAATACTGGATAGAGCTTGGGATAGTGTTGCCAAAATCAATGATACTGTTCCCTATGGATTCATGATACGAAACATTCACTATCATGCATCAAATGCAATGGTTCTTCTTGCAGTACTTCACATGTATTATCAATACTTTAGCGGCAGATACAAAATAAGAAATGAAATCATTTGGGTTACAGGTGTAGTACTGGGTACTGTAACCATCTTGGAGGCATTTACCGGTTATGATATCATATTTAGTGAACGTGCCGAACTTGCAATCAGTATAGCTGCATCTCTTACAAATTCCATGCCCGTAGTTGGACCAACAATTCGTGATGCCATGTTTGGCTCTGGATTTGCTGACTTTATTCTCAGGTTCTATACGATGCATGTATTTCTCTTGCCGATAGTAATGCTGGGACTTATGGCAGTTCACATGCCGCGATTCTTGGTATTTGATGTGCCTATGGTAATGGCAATTTCAGGCGCAATATTTCTAACAGGTGGAGTCTTCCCAGTAGACCTTGGTTCCAAGTTTGAACCCACAGTACCTCCAGGGATCACTGTACCTGAATGGTATCTTACTGGAATCTATGCATTCTTGAGAACCCAGTATGACAAATTTGTGACAGGAGTACTGTGGCCAGGTATATTCATAGTAGCCATTGCGATGACTCCATTTATAGACCGGTACAAGAAATTCTCATGGAAAGATAGGCCCATAGTGACTGCATTTGGAATTACTGGAATAACGCAAGTTATGGTGACAACATATTGGGGCTTTTACATTACACCTGATGTCACAAAACCTCTAGTTGCTCGACTTGTAATTGATCCGATATTTTTCTATCTGATAATGCTATTGCTTGTTCCAATAGGATTTGGATTCTCATACATGATGATATTGCTTGCAAAAGAATCAGAAAGAAAGGCAAAACTAGCAGCTTCAAAAGGTCCACATAAGTCATCACCGATTAATCTCTCTGGAAAATGGATAAACTGGTTAATTGTAGGACTTTTGGCATTCCAAGTATATCTTAACATTGCAGCATACAATGCAGCTCTGAGTGGAATGAAGAACTTTGCACTGTTCCTAACTGGACTGATTCTTATGGTATTTGCTGGACTCTTCCATCTGTACAGACATGGACTAAATGAAGCAAAGAAGATTCCAACTCCGCCACCTGCCGAGTCAGAATCTCCAAAACAACTTGATGGTAAAGAATCATCTGCAACACTGCCTCCATAGATCCGTCATTAGATCTCTCCATATTTTACAGAGATCAAATTATAAAGTATTCTAATTATTTTTTGTATAGCTTTATAAGACTAAAAACAAGATTGGCAAATAGTTTGAGTCTTCCATCCTCCAGTCATGCGTATGGAATAGGATTAATTGCAGTTATTGTAGGCGCTGCCATTGGGGTTTCATATTATCAGCTTTATTTTATACCAGAACTTAATGCAAAGCCAATAATTCCAGAAAAAATTCTCCATCCTGGTGATACTACAACAATAATCATTGTTCCTGGTGCGGAAAACCAAGCACAAGAACAAAACTTTACACCAAAAACTGCCAAGGCTCAACTTGGAATAAATAATCTAGTAGTTTGGAAGAATACAGGTGAAACTGCACATACTGTAACCCCTGACAAACCATTCAAGGACCAATTCAGTGGAGACTTTGGCTCTCCTGGAGTCATCAAGCCAGGTGCTAGCTACAAATTTCTCTTCACACAGGAAGCAGTCATTCCATATCATTGTGAACCTCATCCGTGGATGAAAGGAACCATAACCATAGAACACGGTGCTTTGACATCATAAAAATCACAAAACCTAGGGCGTTAATTTTCCAAAAACAACGTCGCTTTCAATCTCTTTATGTTCTTGGATTATTGATGCTCTAAATTTGATCTCATGAATTTCTTTTGGCTCAAATTCTATCGAGGCTGTAAACTCGACTGAATTTTGCGGCATGTCGTTTTTGTTGATAAACAATCTTGAGAGATTCTGTGATATTGATTTGTTATTGTATGATCTGTATACAATGAGTTGATTAGAGCCTAGAATCTGGGCGTTTACTACTACTCCATCATATCTTCCAGAATAGCTTACTTGGATCTTTCCTTTTATTATCTCACTATGTTTGAAAGTCAGGTTCTCTAATTTTATCTCAATATCTTTCATATTGTATCTTGATCTTCAGGTAAAGATAATTAAATTGTTGGACATGTGTATATTTTTTCTTTGTATTATCTAGAAAGCGGGCCCGAAGGGCTTCGATCCCTTGACCACTGGATTAGAAGTCCAGCACTCTATCCAAGCTGAGCTACAGGCCCAAATACCGGGCAATTAGTAGCCGTATTAAGGGTTTTTACAACCAACTTTTTTTGTTAAGATCTCTTTCCATCTTGAAGAGAAATTGTTGTGAATAACCTGCATACGGACCAAAATATTCTACAATCTCTCCATGAAGTTTTTCATATTTTTTTTCTGTCATAGGTTTTTCTGTTACATTATCAAAAAATTTCTTGTAATATTTCAACAAAATTCTTTGTGTCCATCTATCAATTGGAAAAGCATCCATTTTGTCAAGAGAAAATAGTGCTATACAGTCTGCTACCTTGTTACCTATTCCAAGAATTTTTTTCAGAGATTCTATGGTAGTATGATAATTTGTTTTCTTTAACAGTGCAAAATCAATCTTGCCCGAATCAACTGCCTGGGCTGCCTCCTTGACATATTTTGCTCTAAATCCAAGTCTGCAATTGACCAGATCTTTCATAGACGCATTTGCAAGTGTCGCTGCTTTTGGAAATGTGGCCAACTCATATCCATCAAATTCCTGCCTAGTACCAAACTTTTTGCACAAGTTTTCTAACATTGATTTGATGTTTTGTATGGAAGAATTTGACGAGCAGATAAACGATATGTAACATTGAAACGGGTCCTGTCTTATCAATCTCAAGCCTGGAGATTGCTTTACTGCACCTGCTACTATCTTGTCTCTGCTAATATCTGATAATATTTTTTTTAGGTTATCGTCCGATCTGAGAAAATTATCTATGTTGCCAGATGATGATCTAGTACTAAAAGGTGATTGATTTAAAATGAGAAGATCTTGGCCGTCTATGCCTACCCATTGATCTTTGATTTTATTCCAGAGAAAAACTTGGCCGCTGTTAATTGTAGTCTCTATATTTATTGCAGTAAATGTCTTCTGCATGTTATACGTTTATTGTTTCACCAGCTTCTGGTGCATAGGCATCAAATCCCAACTTCTCGCGTATCTCGTCTGCAAACTTTGTACAAGAGTCGCTGTCACCATGAACAGTAAGAACCTTGGGATTGCCCTTGATCTTTTTCATCATATCAAAAAGAGAATTCCTGTCAGCATGTCCTGAAAATTCAAACTGTCTTACCTCTGCTTCACACTTGAATTCCTTTCCTCTCATGCCAACTCTACCTGTGTCCAAAAGTTTTCTTCCGGGTGTTCCCTCGCCCTGATATGACACTAATGCAATACCGTTTTTCTTGTCTGCTGCCAAGTGTTGCAAATAAAATACTGCCGAACCACCTACTAGCATACCTGCAGGTGAAATTATTACAGCTGGCTCATCTAACGCCTTCTTTCTCTCTTTTTCTCCCTTTATCCACATTGCTTGATGAACAGAATCGGAAAAGACTTTGGGATCGCGTAGATATTCTGGATAGTTCAACATTATTTCATTTACTTTGACAGCCATACCGTCCATTACAACTCTGTGTTTGAATCCTGCATTCTTTAGTACACATGCAATCTCTTGAGATCTTTCTACTGAGAAAGCAGGTACAAATAGAGAGCCTTTTCTGTCTAGTACCTCATACGCAAACTCCATGAATTTCTCTTCTGATTCATTTCGAGGCATCTGGTTTGTCTGAGAATAGGTGCTCTCTGTAATGACCAAGTCGACCTCTCCAAAATCAAGATCAGCCTCTCTTAGCATTCTTGACCCTCTTGGATTAATATCTGCAGTGTAAAACAGCCTCTTGTTTTCAGATTCAACTATTACTGATGCCCCACCTAAAACATGGCCTGATTCAAGTAGTTGAAAAGATGCATTTCCTCGCTCTACTTTTTCTTTATACTTTATCTCTCTTGAATGCATCATCATCTTTGAAACACTGGCAAAATCATATGGTAGCTGACTTTTTTGAATTCTAAGCATATCGTCAATTAATAGTCTTGAAAGGTCAAATGTAGGGGGGGTGGCATATACATCAGTACTACCATTTACAAAGAGCGACGGCATGTTTCCTGAGTGGTCTAGGTGGGCATGAGTTATGATGGCCGCATTGATTTCGTGGGGGTTGACCGCGATTGGATATAGTGACTCCTTTTTTAGCTCTACTCCATAGTCTAATAGAAAACTAGCTCCATCACAATTGACTTGAAAAGCTGATCTGCCTACTTCCCTGGCCGCACCCAAAACTCTTACTTGCAAGAATTCAAAACTTTCCCAAAGGACTTTTAAATCTTTAGCACTTGATCTTGGCCTGATCTGTTATATCGCTTGCACAATTTACAAAAGACTTAATTAGATCAAAAAAAAATGATCCGAGTATGGGTAGAACTTTTGAACAATGGTGGAGTACAATCCCAAAAGACCTCAGAGACAAAGTTCGAAGAGGCGATGAAGGAAACAAA
>JAGWGU010000028.1 GCA_028867275.1 Nitrososphaerota archaeon | reverse complement strand
ACGTTGATGAGCAGAGATGTATAGGTTGTGCACTATGTGTAGAAATCTGTACTTCTCTTGGCCCAGACGTTCTTCGTGTAAAACCAGTAGATGGTTGGAAGAGAGGTAAAGCATTTGTATTTTATCCAGAAAGATGCATTTCAGACGGTGCATGCATAGGTGTATGCCCAACAAAGGCAATCTTCTGGATGAGACCAATGACTTACACTCCAGGTCAACCAGTACCTCTACACAAGAACGGTATATTCGTAAAAGGCTGGGCAGAAGACGCCGCACTATAAAAGCGGAATCTATCTTCTTTTTTATTATTTTTTAATATTGAAAAATTTTATTTTCATTCCTTTGGAATGATGTTTTAAAAATTCATCTCTCATTGCATAGATGTTTTTGAATTTGTTGTGTTTGAGAAACATGTTCCAAGTTTTAGCAAATTCTGGAAATTCATCTTGATCATAATCTGTGTTGGATATTACATAGTGAGCTGCAGGATAAATGTCTGACAGTTCCAATGGGATTATTCCAAGATATGGATTGTATTGACAAAACTGTATGTCATCAAGTTTTGTGGAGAATTTCTTTTTCAGGTTGTTATACTCCGATGAAGCATAAAATGGCCTTACCCCGCCATCTGGAATGATTACTAGAGTCTTCTTTTTTGTCCTAAATTTACGTACAAACAAATGAAATCTCAAAATTTCAGGCCTGAATTGATCCTCCTTGGAGAACAGAAACACTGCATTATCCTTGTATCGTGGAGTAGTTTCTGTGAAAAATGATGTATTTTTGGTAAAAACTGGTATACTTTCAAATAACTTGGGGTGTGCCCGTGCCTTTCTTATGGTATATTCCCATAGTCGTCCCTCGTGAATGGCCTCCTTTACCCTATCCACTTCGGCCTTGATGGCATACAGATTGTGAAGTGCTATCTTATTGGTTCTTTCCTCTTTGTCAAGAGATAACATCTCTTTTGGTTTTATTCTGGTACAGATTTCACAGTTGCAGGAAAAATATGCCACTTCGGAAATATGTGCAGTGCCATCTTCCATGATGTATCTGTCATGTTTTGCATACAACATGTAAGATGCAGAATCAAAGGTATCGCAACCAAGGGATACTGCAAGGGGTATGGTAAGTGGGTGTCCTGCCCCAAACAAATGAAGTGGAATAGAATCCGGAATGTTTTTCTTTGCAGTCATTATCATTTTGGCAAGCAATTTGTATTCGTATGATTCCATAAACTCAACTGGACTGCCTAATGCTAACATCTGAAAACCTGAATCAACAAGTGCCCTTGTTGATTTTTTGACCAGATCAGAATGTTCGCTTCCCTGAATTGGCCCAACCCATATCTGACCATTGTCCTCTCTTGTATCCAATGTCTCTTTTGAGACTCGAAGTGTGTGTTGTACATACTCTATTGCCTTCTTTTTTGATAGTCCAAGTCCTGTTGGACGGTCCAAAGGAATTGCAATATCTGTCTTTATTCCTTTTTCAAAGTCTGCAATTTTTTTATAATCAACATCAATGTCGCCATATTCTAAGACTTGATATCCTCCAGAATCTGTCATTATTGCACCGTCATAGTCAATTATCTTGTGAATGCCTTGTTTTATTGCCTCATCTCCATATCTCTTCAAGGTTATGTATGCATTTGTTATGACCAGATCAAATCCCATCTCCCTTAATTTTTTGGCAGGAATTTTTTGCTTGACAGGATGAATCACTGGAACAAATGCAGGAGTTTCAATTTTGCCATGGTTTGTATGAAGTATTCCTATCCTTCCTGCCAGATCTGATTTTTTTATCTCAAACATTTTACATTATAGCCAAGTATGACGTAATTTGAATCTAGTATGGAAAGAATTTTTGCATGTCTCCTTTTTTGAGAACTAGCTGTAGCCAATCTATTTTATCGTCCTTTATCATTCCTCTCTTGAAAATTGATTCCACCTTCTTTGCAGTGGCAGAAACTGATATATCGCTTGTATCAATTTGAAATGTCTTTTTTTTACCAAATTCGCGTACTGTGTCATAATATGTTATACCTAATATCTCACTACCAAGATTTTCAAGCGATTTTTTGATTGTGTATTTTCTTTTCTTGTATATTGACTGAAGTTTGTATGGGCTCTTTCTTAATACAACTGACACTTTGACATTCTTTGGAGATATTACATATGGTGCAAGGTGTCCTACCAGTATGGAATTTTCTGATGTCTCTTTGTCTATTATTTTTTTTAGCTTGTTAACATCCACATCAAGGACTCCATTATTTTTTTTGGTCAGCCCATGTTCTATTGCAACCTTGTTGATGTCGATAATCTCAAGATTTAGCTTCTCTGAAATCAATTTTGCTATGGTGTGCTTGCCTGTTCCGGGGTTTCCAGTTATTATATTCAATAAATGTCATCAAATGAATTGAAATTAAACGCTTTTGGAATACTAATAAGAGCATATCTCAGACTCTTTTGCATGCAAATTGGTCTACTAGGAAAAACCAATGTTGGAAAATCCACATTTTTCTCAGCCGCCACTCAGACAACTGCTCAGATTGGAAATTATCCATTTACAACTATTGAGCCAAACGTGGGAATTGCATATGTGAAGACTGATTGTGCATGTAAACATTTTGCCATAGTACACAATCACCCGTTGTGCATTAATGGAACTAGATATATTGCAATAAAGCTAATTGATGTTGCGGGTCTTGTCCCTGGTGCTCATGAAGGTAAGGGACTTGGCAATAAATTTCTAGATGATGCAAGGACATCTGAAGTTTTAATTCATGTAATAGATGCCTCTGGCTCTACTGACATACAAGGTCAGTCTGTCCCTACAGGAACTCATGATCCGCTAGAAGATGTCAAATTTGTTGAGGAAGAGTTTGATCAATGGATGAAACAAATACTTCAAAGAGAATGGCAAAAACTTGCAAGGGAGTTGGAAAGCAAAAGTGGTAAGGTAATTCAGGCAATTGCACAGAGATTTAGTGGATTAGGAATAGATGAGTATGATGTAGAATCTGTACTGCATGCCTTGAATCTACAGTCAAAGAAACCTCATGACTGGAATGAAGATGATCTCTCCACATTTGTTAAAACACTCAGAAAACGAACAAAGCCTATCATCATAGCTGCAAATAAATCCGATCTCTGCCATGATCTCAGTATCTTGGATGAGTTTAAAAAAACACATCCAACTATTGCATGCAGTGCAGAAACTGAACTTCTTCTCAGAAAAGCTGCAAAGAATGGAATCATAGAATATCTACCAGGTGCAGAGTCATTTAAGATAAAAGATGGAATCAACCTGAATCTACAACAACAAAAGGCACTTGAGCTGGCAGAAAAAGTTGTGTCAAAATTGGGCGGCACTGGAGTCCAACAGGTTCTTGATTATGCATGTTTTGATCTTTTAAAAATGATTACCGTATTTCCTGTGGAAGACGAGACAAAACTTTCTAACAAAAATGGAGAAGTGTTACCTGATGCAAAACTCTTACGCCTAGGTGCCACTGCAAGGGACTTGGCAAAGTCCATACACCAAGATCTTGCAAAGGGATTTCTTTTTGCCATAGATGCAAAGACAAAACAAAGGGTGGGTGGAGAACATCAACTCAAAAATGGTGACGTCTTGAAAATTGTATCAACTCTGAGCAGGGGATAAAAATGCTAAGCCTCGGAATAGAAAGTACTGCTCACACATTTTCCTGTGCAATAGTAGAAAAAAAAGGAAGACAAGTAAAAATTCTCTCTGATGTAAGAAAGATCTACAGGCCTCCAGAAGGAGAAGGAATTCATCCTAGAGAGGCATCACGCCACCACGCAGAAAACTCACCACAGGTCCTTTCAGAGTGTCTCAAAGAAGCTAGTGTAACGATAAGTGATCTTGATTTGATATCATATGCAGCAGGTCCAGGTCTTGGACCATGTCTTAGAATTGGCGCGGTTGTAGCAAGGTCTCTGGCTTCGTATTATGATATTCCGATATACCCTGTAAACCATGCATTGGGCCACATCGAGCTTGGGAAAATGTTGACTGGAGCAAAAGATCCGTTGGTATTGCTTGTCTCAGGGGGGCATACTATGATTTTGGCATTTCTTTCAAAGAAATGGAGAGTTTTTGGTGAAACGTTGGATATTACTCTGGGCCAATTGCTTGATCAAATTGGAAGGTATTCTGGATTTGCATCACCTTGTGGTCCAAGGATTGAAGAACTTGCATCAAAGTCAACAGAGTATATATCATTACCATATGTTGTAAAGGGAAATGATGTGTCATTTTCAGGTCTCTTGTCTGCAACAAAACGAGTGATTCCAAAGGGAATAGAGTCAGCATGTTTCTCATTGCAAGAAACTGCATTCTCTATGATAGGTGAGGCTACAGAAAGGGCACTCTCGTTTACAGGAAAAAAGGAGCTCTTGGTTGTTGGCGGGGTTGCTGCAAACAAGAGACTATCTAACATACTTTCAAGTATATGTGAAAGACACAACTGCAAGTTTTTTGTAGCACCGAAAGAATATGCTGGCGACTGCGGTTCCCAAATATCCTGGATTGGACTGTTAGAATCATCAAAAAAGCCTGGACTAGATCTGAAAGATACTTTTGTAAAACAATCTTGGAGACTAGATACAGTTGAGGTTCTTTACTAGGAAGAGTACTTGGAAATAGCTTCTTTCACATCTTTTTCCCATTTGCCTGTGTTGTATACTCCAAACTTGTAGGTCTTTTCACTCTCGTTTGTTTTTACCTTTATTCGTACTTTTTTTATCAATCTGCCTTCTTTTGCTACCTCTGTTATCTGGTTGAGGTTTGCTTCTAAAACTGTTTTTCCAACTTTCTTTGAAAAATCAATTATTCTCCCCTCTGTCTTGTCAAAGGCAATTCTCTTATTTGTTAATGTGAGAATGCCGGGACCTAACGAGTCTTCGGAACAATCCTCTTGTGCTATCCTCTTCTCATCTAGTTCCATGTTCACTCGTCTTGCATCCTGTGTTATAATTGTATTTTTACAAAATTATTGTTCTAAAACTAGTTTGATGAAATAACATAATTGTAACTTAAATTATGTTTGACCATCTGATCTTTCATTGAATCTTGTACAAAAAGGTGCAGAAGCAGATATCTATGTTACAACTTGGAACGGACGTAATTCCATTTTAAAAATAAGAAAAAAGAAAGACTACCGAATTCATTCACTTGACACGCGCATACGAACCCTGAGAACAATAAGGGAAGCAAAAATGATCTCAGAGACTAAATCTTTTGGAATAACTACGCCTCTTGTTTATTTTGTAGATGAGAAAAAATGCGAAATATATCTACAGCTCATAAAAGGCAAATTAGTTCGAGATCTTCCACTGAATAAAATAATAAAAACATGTAAAGAAATTGGCAAAATAGTAGGGACTCTTCACAAGAATGGTGTCATGCACGGAGATTTGACCACATCTAATTTCATTCTCTCCAAACAAGGACTAGTGATGCTTGATTTTGGGCTTTCACAAAAAACTGACAAGATTGATGATTATGCAATTGATCTTCGTTTATTCAAAGAGGTCCTAAACAGTGCACATGCCCAAATTGTAGATGATGCCTGGATCTCATTTATACAAGGATATGAAAAAATATTGGGAACTGTGCTAACAGAAAAAATCCTCAGTCAAGTTTCAGTAATAGAAAAAAGAGGCAGGTATGCAAATGTCGTCTGATATATTTTTTGTAAGCTCGAACAAAAACAAGTTTGAAGAAGCAAGAAATATTGCATCAAAGTTTGGCCTAAAACTAGAATTTCTAAAGTCACACCTGCAAGAAATTCAGGCAAATACACTGGAAGAAATTGCTACACACAAAGCCATGCTGGCATTTTCCATTTGTTCAAGACCAGTGATTGTGGAAGATGCTGGCCTTTTCATACAATCATTAAATGGATTCCCAGGACCATATTCGTCATTTGTATTTGATACTATTGGAAACAAAGGAATTTTACGTCTTGTATCTACGAAACGTGATGCAGTGTTTAGATCGATTATTGCATATTGTGAAAGAGATGGTGATGTACACTTGTTTAGTGCTGACGTGAATGGAATGATATCCAAAAAAGAGCATGGAAAAAGATGGGGTTTTGATCCTATCTTCATTCCATCGGGAAAAAATAAAACATACTCTCAACTTGCAGAAAAAAACCAAATATCACATCGATATATGGCGTTGAAAAACTTTTCTAATTGGTATCTAAATAAGAAGAAATCCAGCGGTCGGTAAATCGTTTTTGATTCTGAAGAACAACAATCCTTGACATGTCGCTTTCATCCATTACAGAATAGTTTCCACTCTGTTTTGCAAGTTCATTTGCAAAATGTCTTATCTCTGACATGTCTGGAGAATTTGAATACTGTAATCTGTTAGTTGATCTACCTACGTGCATGTATGATTTAATTTCTATAAAATGTGCATCAGAACGCTTTATCATTTCTGAATATTCTGGAATTAGTTTTTCATCTGCATTATAGTCCTTGATCAAAGTGAATCGTAACACTGTTCTTGTATCAAGTTCTGCAAGCATTTCAAGACTTGTATTCCACCTCTCCCATGCATCCTTGTACTTTGGTCTGTTAACTAGGGTGAATATCTCGTAATTTGGAGCATTTGTTGATAGATACAACTGTGTTGGCAAAGCGTCTTCATCTCTTAACCTCTTCAGCATTTCAGGTTCCTGACCATTGGTTACAAGGAAAATTGATTTTGTATTTTGTAGGCTCTTCAGGTATTTTATGAGATCTGGCAACTGTGGATACATGGTAGGCTCACCTGATAGTGAGATTGCATAATGGCTTGGAAGTAGTGACTCGTCAAGCTTTTCCTTGTTGCTTTTTGGATCTCCATAATGACCCATGATCAACTTTCTTCTCTCTTCCATCAAGCTAGTCATGATGACTTCTGGAGGTGCAACCTTGTCCTCTGGCATCTTCAGTGCGCTGTAAAACTCCATTGGTCTCCAACAGTACACGCATCTATTCTCACAAAACATTCCGGCTGGTGAAAACTCCATGCACCTGTGAGTAGAAATGCCATAAAACTTGTGTTTGTAGCATTGGCCATCATCCTTGAATGACTTTTTTGTCCAATGGCATAACTCTACAGTTGCATGATCTGAAATTCCGTATTTTGCCTTTTTTAATTGATTTAGAATCATAGGTTTGATCTGAATGAACTCATTCTCGGTTTCAATAGTCTCTCCAGAACAACTCATGATTAGATTTTTGCACTGGTTTTAAATAAATCTAGGGTGTGACTATTTCAAAAATGGCACACACGCTGCATTTTCCATTGGAACGCAAAGAATCTTGCCTAGATACAACATGCCATAAAATACTAATCCTGCAGAGATTCCCATAGAAACCCACCACATTCTCAGCTTCATATTTGCGTTTAGTTTTTCTGTTGCTAATAAACCTAACCTTGATTTTCAGAAAATATCTGATAGTCTGCTCTAAAATTTAATCTGGATTATATTTACTGGTATTATTTTATCCACAAAACTATCTTATATGACGTATTGGTACCTCTGAACATGAATGCTGCAAGAATAATCAAAGTAAAAGAACCTCTGGAAGTTCAATCCCTTGAAACTCCAAAACCTCGAGGTTCTCAAGTTCTAATTAAAGTGGAATCTGCCGGAGTCTGTCATAGTGATATACATCTATGGGATGGTGGATATGAGGGTCCTGGAGGATCATTCATGAAAACAACTGATAGGGGTGTCAAATATCCATTAACTCCTGGACATGAAGTAGCCGGCGTAGTGGAAAGTATGGGAGAAGAAGTGGAGGGATTTACAAAGAATGAAAAAGTTTTGGTGTTTCCTTGGATAGGTGAGGGTCTGTGTCCAGCTTGCAGGGTAGGCGAGGAAAACCTTTGCGACAAGCCCAGGTCTTTGGGTGTTTACAATGATGGTGGTTATGCAGAATATGTTCTTGTTCCAAGTTACAAATATCTGGCAAAAATAAATGATATGGACACTGATGTGTGTGCTCCACTGTCTTGCTCTGCTCTCACTGCCTATGGAGCAATCAAGACTGCCAAGCTAAGTCCAAATGATAATGTAGTGATTGTAGGTGCGGGAGGTCTTGGACTGATGGGTATTCAGCTAGCTAAAGCAGTCAGTGGTGCAAGAGTAATCTCATTGGATGTCAATGATGATAAATTAAAAATAGCAAAACAAAGTGGTGCGGACATTACTATCAATTCAACCAAGGAAGATCCTGTTAAATCTATTATGGAATTAACAGGTAACTTGGGTGCTGATGCAGTAATTGACTTTGTCAATGCTACAAAATCTGTAGAAACTGATATGCAAATACTCAGGCGTAGGGCCAGAGTTGTTCTTGTAGGGTTATTTGGTGGCTCTCTTCAATTAAATCTAGTTACAATGCCTACTCGGGCATACAAGATTATGGGCTCATACACAGGTTCTATGACTGACATGATTGAGTTAATTTCGCTTGCTCGCCGAGAAATAATAAAACCAGTGATCTCAAACCGATTCAAACTCAACCAAGCAACAGAAGCATTAACAATGCTAAAAGAAGGAAAGATAATTGGTAGAGGAATAATCAACCCGTAGATTTACTTGATCATAGCAAAAATAGTTGCAAGTATATCTAAAGCGCTGTTTATCTGGTTGAGTTAAGATTAATACTGGATTGAAAAGGATTTTCCTTATGTGGCCCTTGTAGTACAGTGGCGAGTATAGGGGACTGTGGATCCCCGGACAGGGGTTCGATTCCCCTCAAGGGCCTTCTTATTTAATTCTCAATTACTCTCTTAGTACGCGCCTTTCAAACCTCAGACAAGGTTGGAATGAAGTTTTACAGTTGACAATTTTACATGCTTCATACATCTTATTTGTAAGAATCCAATCTTACCAATTTTTTAGTTCATTTACAAGAACTATTGCATTATTATGCTTGTTATCTTTGGCCGCATATACTAGAGTTATGATTTTATTTTCTTTTTCAATCTGTTTTATTTTTTGTAATGATGTCTTTTCACTCTTTAATTCCAAATGATACCTTTTCTTAAATTCATCCCATTTTTCAGAGTCATGAGAAAACCATTTTCTCAATTCATCGCTTGGTGATACTTGTTTTAACCACAAGTCGATCTTTGCTTTATTTTTGGCAACTCCTCTTGGCCACAATCTATCTACCAATATTCTGTATCCATCATCCTCTGTCGGTTTTTCATAAGCCCTTTTGATTTTTATCATTTCAAATGATTCTGTCACTGTGAACAGTGACCGCGTGTAAGGGATCTGGTGATATACTGACGTATGACAAAATGAACTGAAAAGATCTACTGCTATCAAAATATGCCAAACTTACTTGATTCCATCTCTTCCTTTATGGCTAGTTTAACCTTGAGATTTTTTTGACTGACCTTGTCGTTTAACCATGTCAAAAACTTGTGTTCCAGTCCTTTTCCTTTTATCTTTTCAAAGTCTGGCCCCATTTGATCTGACAATCTTCTTACAAGAGACTTGTTGACACAAACTACATAGAAATGCCATCCAAAGGCAAATTCTGAATCCGTTACTATGAAATCATTTTCTCCATGAACCATCTTCTCTACATTGCTAAGTGTTGATATGATGGCTTTACTGGTATTTTCATAATCTATGGCTGATACATTGATGTTGATCCTTTCCTGCATATCATGTGAATTTATAACGTTTGTAAATAAAAACATGACTGATAATTCAACCTATTGGTTAAACAGATGTTCAACTTCTATGTTGAAAAAAGTTTTGAGAATTCCAATGTAACTCTTTACAGGATCTGGTATATCATCTCCACACGCAATTCCAAGATTTTTTGCATTTATCCATATTACAAGCGTTTGAAGTATAGTTAGAAATCTATCATTTTCAACATTCTTTGAACCAATAGCTTTGGAGTATCTATCAGCAAATTCCCATGCGACCGCAAAATCAATGCAGTCTGTATTGAATATTGCAAGCATCTGATCTCTTAGGGATTTTGCCTTCTTGAACGGAACAACATTTAGAATGTATGGGAAATCTATCTTGTCTGGCATGTATCCTGTAAGAGGACCCCATATGGTTATTATTCTGCATCCAGGTTTAAGATTTTGAAATTTTGGAATCATTTTTTCAATTATCTTTTCATCTGAAAACCAGAAGAATATTACACTTGCATCACTAATGTCCGAGACCGTGATATCTTGATATCTAAATGATCCATTTGTAATATGTTTTTTCTGAAGTAATTCTTGTCCCTGTAATATCTTCTCCTTGTTGCTGTCTATACCTATGGCTTTCTTTACCTTAAATTCCTGTAAAGCTATTGCAATGCTGTTGCCCTTGCCGCATCCCAAGTGATAAAATATGTCATTTTTTGTCAGTTTTACAAATCTAAAGATCTCTCTTAGTGTATCATCTGATAATTCAACATCTTCTCCAGTAATTATGGATCTTGGAAGTGATGAAAGATATTCCTCAATCTTCATTAGATATGTATGCAGTTTGCACTAAATTTATTCCCTTATTCTCTCAAGAGCAGAAACTGCTTGCCATAGTGTGACTCTGACATATGATGGCATGTTGGGATCCTGAGATATGTCATCAAGAAGACTTATTGCATTTGCGGCTCTTACAGAAACAGGCAAATCTTGTTTTTTCAAGTTTGCAACAAGATCAGTCAAGTCCTTTTTGATGTTTCTTGGAGTGGAAGGATTTGATGCAATTTCAGCTAGAGTGTTTATGGCCGTGTTCAGAGTATCAATATTTGGATCCTTTTTGTCGACCATTGTACCATTCAAGCTTATGCTAATTGAGCTTATTTTATAAAGTTTGCACTATATTTCTACAAAGATATTTTCTGATTCGACTATCACTTTATACGAATTCAGGTCTTTTATCTTGACAGGAAATTCTGAAAGCTTGCCCGTTTTGCAATCAAATTTCGCCCCATGCCACTCACATGTTATGATCTGTCCATCCAAACTTCCTTCAGAAAGACTTGCTCCTGCATGTGTACATGTATCATTTACTGCATAATAGTTTCCGTCTATGTTTACAACAAGAACATCTTTTCCGTCTATTGTGACTTTTTGTATTTTGCCTGGAACAAAATCACTTACTTTGCCAACAATTATCTTTCCCATGTGTTGATGAGACAGTCTATCTCTTAATAATTTTAATGCCTATGCTCTAGAATGGCAAAATTATGCCTTAGACAAATTTTACAGTGTTTTGTAGCTTACCAAGATTTTCTATCTCCATTTCTATCTTGTCTCCATCTTTCAAAAAGATGGCATCTGGCTTGTTGAGCATAACTCCAGCAGGTGTTCCAGTCGATATAATATCTCCTTTCTCTAATGTCATCGCTTTGCTCAGCAATGATACGATTGAGTAGACCTTTAGATGCATATTTGATGTTGAAGAGTTTTGTCTAATGTCTCCATTTACTTTAGTTAACATCTTCAAATTTTGTGGTTCTGGTATCTCATCGGCAGAAGTTATCCAAGGGCCACAAGGTGCAAAAGTGTCAAAACCTTTTGCTCTGGTAAACTGTTTATCCTTTGCCTGTATGTCTCTAGCAGAAGTGTCATTTAGAATCATGTATCCAAAAATAGCTTCTTTTGCCTCTTTTTCTGATATGTTCTTACAATCTTTACCAATGATCACTGCAAGCTCAATTTCGTAATCAAGCTTTGAAACAAATGATGGACAAACTATGTCTGATGTAGCTCCGTTGAGTGTTGTTCTGGGCTTTATTACTATTGCTGGTTCATCTGGTGGGATCAGGTTTTGTTCTTTTGCATGATCTTTGTAATTGAACGCCAAACAAATTATCTTGGATGGATTGGGAATTGGAGGAAGAAATTTGAAATCGGATAAATTTTCTGTATAGGTTAGATTTTTTGCATTGTTTTTTATCTCATCATACCATCCATCAAACAAGAAATCTTTGATACTTTGAGGTATTGGAATTCCAGTCTGTGATGTCATACTCTCTCTTGTCAAAACCTTTCCTCCATTAACAAAAGCATATGTCTCCATATTTTGTCTAAGCAATCTTGCAATCTTCATTTTCTTCACTTGTGTGTGTATATCGCTTGATTTGCAGAATCTTTTCTGCAATATCCGAATCTCACGAACTGGATTTCCACTCCCACATTTAACTCTAAGTAGTGCTGTTCTGTAATAGCTTGCTTGACTTCTAGACTGTTCTCGTTAAATTGGTCATTTATGAAGAGCACATCTGATATCAAAACTTCAATGTTCACTGGATTTTTTCTTGAAACCCATTGAATCTTAGGAATATCTGGTTTGTAATTAGTGTCAGTGACCTCTCCTTCCATTTCTGGACCTGTCTTTGTTATTCTTATGTTGTACAGCTCTAGCAGTCTTACCTCGTCACCAATCTTCAATGTCCTCGTATCACTTCCAGATATGTAAAAATTTCCGTCTATCTTAATTCGTCTTTTGCCCATGTCGTTTTGTGGATGATTTGAAATCTCAATTTCAGTAAGATTGTTGTTAATTACTGTCAATTTTACAGGGTCAAAAACAATGAATAATCTTATACTCACTGGATCAATTATCTTTCGATTAAACGATTCTAGTGTCTCAAACGGTGGCATGGTATCAGACTTGGTAAAGCCAAGAGAGAGAACAAACTTCCTGATGGCTTCAGGAACTATGCCTCTTCTACGTAATCCTTCTAGTGTTGGAAGTCTAGGATCGTCAAATCCTGATACTTTTCCTTCCTCTACCAGAGGTTTTAACACTCTTTTGGAGACCGGCATTCCTTCAAACTCTAGCCTTGAAAACTCTAACATTTTGGGCTTACGCATACCAAGCTTATCTAAAAGCGTGTAATAGAGTTCAGTCCGTAATTCATATTCTTTTGTTCTAAATGCATGTGTGATTCCATCTATACTATCTTCAATGGCTACTGCAAAGTCATAATTTGGCCAAACTCTGTATTTGTTCTTGTGAATTGGGTGCGATTCGTCTATTATTCTAAGCAAAGTGGGATCTCGCATGACTGTATTCTCTGAACTCATGTCTCCTCGAAATCTAACTATGGCCTCTCCTGGTTTGAATTTATCAAACATTTTGTTCCAACGCATGTTGTTCTGATCAAGATTTCCCGCTCTGCATTTGCATGGTATCATCTCTCTTCTATTCTTGCTAATTGTCTCCTTGTCGCATGTACACACATATACATAACCTGCATCAATCAGTTCTCTTGCTTTCTTGTAAATTATCTCCATGTCATCTGAAGTATTTTTTATAAGATCATACTTGACACCAAGCCAGTCAAGACCAACTTTGATTGCGGCATAATATTCTAATCTCTCTTTTTCTGGATTTGTATCGTCAAATCTTAGAATGAGTTTTCCTCCATACATCTTTGCATACTCTTCATCAATTATTGATGCCTTTGCATGTCCAATGTGAGGATAGCCATTAGGTTCTGGTGGAAAACGTGTAATGACATGGCCCTGTTCTGCGCCCTCAAGTGGGGGTAAGCCAGTTCTCTCTTGTTTTGGTTTTACTATCAAAAGCTCTGCATATTCATTCTCAAGTTCTTTTCTCTGTGTTTCCATTGATAGTTTGTTGACATCAATCACTATCTGTGAAATGAGTGGAATGACATCTTTTATTCTAGAGCGTAGTTCTGGTTTTGTGCCAATTACCTTGGATATGATTGAGTCATTCCTAGTTTTACCGTCATGTTCTGATGCATTGAGGAGGGCAATTCCTCTAATCATCTTTTTTAACTCATCATCCAATTAAAGACTCCTCTCTACCACAAAATCAAGCAAAGAGAGTAATTCATTTTTTGCAGGTCCATCGTATATTGATATGGCTTTCTTGGCTGTGTTGGAATGGTATTCTGCCTTTTGTTTTATTGCGGTCTCTATTCCAAGAGAAGAAATGGTGGAGATGGCTTTCTCTACTTCACTTTTTGAAACAGATGAATTACCAAACGCATTCAATATTATCTTCTTTTCTTGATTATCAGCTTTTTTAATTGCCATCAAAATTGGTAATGATTTTTTTCCCTCTCTGATGTCATTTCCAACTGGTTTTTTTGTAATCTTTGGATCTCCTATAACTCCAATTAGATCATCAATTATCTGAAAAGCTATTCCTAAATTTCTTCCAAATGTAGAGAGTCTTATAACATCTGACAAATTTTTGTTTGCTGCTATTGCTCCCATTGCACAAGATGCCACAAACAATGATGATGTTTTTTTCTCAATCATCTCTATGTATTGAGTTTCATTTGGTATCTTACTTGATTTTGCCATGCTGATGTCAAGTGATTGACCCTCGCATACGTCAGTACATGCCTTTGCTAACGTAGTAACAAGATTCAGACCAACACCTTCTAACTTGTGAAGATAGGGCCTTGAAATGGTTTCAAATGCTCTTGAAAATAGCAAATCTCCAGCAAGGATTCCATTTGGCATTCCAAATCTGACGTGAACCGTAGGTACTCCATGTCTTACCTCGTCATTGTCCATAATATCATCATGCACTAGTGTAAAGTTATGTACCATCTCAATTGCTGCAGCAGCAGGTATTGCTTGTCTTGTAGTGCCACCTAATAGTTGACAGCTCTTGATGACCATGTAAGGTCTCAATCTTTTTCCGCCATGCTCAATCAAATATCTTGCAGCTTGATACAGATCCTTTGGTTCCCCGGAAAGCTTGGATGTTAGAAAAGAATCTATCTTGGATGTAGTTTTTGCTAGTTTTTCTAACTTCATTCTTTTTTTAGCTCCCATTTGTGATCTGGAAAATGATACTTTAATGATTCTTCTAGTTTGCTTTTCAAACCTTCTTTGTTCCACATCTTGATGATTTCCTTGTGTCTATCGCTTATGTTGTTACTTGATTCTGGTAAAAAGTACAACGCAACTAGCATCCATGGACAAAAAATTTGAGGCGTTTTATTGATCTCTGATAATATCTGTTCTAGTGTGACCCACCTGACATTTGAAATTTCATCCTCTACAAGTTTTATTTTTGAAGGATCATCTAATATTCCAATTAAAGTGCCACAAACTTCATTTTCAGATCCTATGTTTTTGTAAGGAACATGATACTCAAACTTGTACAAGTAATCCAATTTGCATGTGACTCCTAATTCCTCAGGTAGTCTTCTTTCCGCAGATGAGACGTAATTCTCTGACTGTCTTGGATGACTTGCTACCGTTCCATCCCAATCTCCCGGCCACAACATTTTGCTCATACTTCGTTGTGTGAGCAAAAGTTGCCCTTCTTGATTGAATAAAAATATGGTAAAAGCTCTGTGAAGTTTTCCATTTGGAAGATGGCATTTTACTTTCTCTTCAGATCCTACTTGATTATCATTACTGTCTACAAGAATGAGATATTCCATAATTATTACCTAAATATTGTTCCTTCAAAACTCTTGCCATTTATTGCATTTGTTATCCTCTTTGGAGCATTTCCATTCACAAAGAAAACATTTGTTCCATTCTTTGATATGTTAAATGCCTCTTTTATTTTACGAGACATGCCTCCAGTTACATCCATTGATACTTCTGAAGTTACTGGTTTTTCTTTTGTGATTTCACTCAAAAGCCTCTTGCTTTTCATGTCAGAATATACCCCATCTACATTTGTAACAAAAATTGCAAGACGGGGATGTAATATTTTGGAAAGAATACCCATGATTCTGTCTCCTGACAAAATGTAAAACTTATTTTTTCCAAACCACATGACATCTCCATAAGAAATAGGAGTTAATCCTGTCTTTGCAATCTTGGGAATTTCTTTAATTTTCTTGATCAATGGTTTATCGCCCATCATAAAATCACTAGGAGGCAAACAATATGGTTTTAGACCAGATTCTAGAAATGATTCAAGTATTATACTATTTAGCTCCACCATGGAATTTTTAACGTAAGAAACTCCTTTAGCTTCATGTCTTTGAGGTTTTGTATGCATGTCATACTTTACAGACCAATAATGTCCAAATGAACCTCCTCCATGTACTATGACAAGTGGTTCATTCACATTTTTGAGACTTGCCGCAATTTTCTTTATTGAATTCCTATTTGGGGTCAATGGTTTCTCCTTGTTAGTAATTATCGAGCCTCCAAGTTTTATCAAGATCATGATTTTTAACAGTGCTATGGACGGTTTTAAAAAGTATATCACTAAAATGATGGTTTGCTGACTAGAATCATATCGTCTTATTTCGTTTCTAATTGATGCCTGTAAATTATTAATAAATTTAGTTCAAATCAGTATTTTATGAATACCTCAAGCCATTGTAGTCAATCTTTGTCACAAAACAATCTGAGATTTTTCTTAAATTATCCAGAGTGTCTTTGCTGTTAGAATTGTCAACAAGAGAAATGACGCATCCGCCTCCGCCAGCTCCTGTTATCTTTGCACCGTAAGATGTCTTTTTTGCTTCTTGGACTAAGAGATCTATTTTTTCTGTAGAAATTCCTATTTGCTTTAACAAATCATGATTTTTTAACATTAGTGAACCTAATTTGTTCAAGTTATTTTCTTTCAACGATTCTATTGCATTGTTAACTATGCTAGTCTCCTCTCTGCATAATTTACTGAAAAGATCCTCATTTTCTTCTTTAAACTTTCTAACTTGTCTTACAACATCTTGAGTATTATGGGCCTGTGCAGAGTTTGATATTATAAAACTCAAATCATTTTTTGATAGGATGTTTTCAAACCCGTTTTTAAGATCATATGATACTAGTCCACCAAATGTAGATACAGATGAATCTGCTCCTGAGTTTTGTTCAAATATGCTACGCTCTGCCTGTATGGCGATCTTTACTACTTCGTCCTTTGATAGTTTACAAAATAATCCATTGACCGAAGCCGTAACTGCTACACACGCAGCAGATGACGATCCTAATCCTACTCCAGGAGGTATCTCAGATTCTAAAACTATTTCTATTCCATATTTTGTGGAATTTTCTTTTATTGCTTTTTGTGCTATGTAAAAGAAAGGTTTCATAAATCTTTGTTGCACTTTTTCTAAATTGTCTAGTGAGTCTATGCTCATCTCTGATTCTCCCAAAGAAGATCTTATTCTAATTACTCTCTCATCCACAAATTGTGAAGTTGAAGTTATCCTCTTATCTATGGAACATAGCACCGCTTTTATACCATATACTACAAAATGCTCTCCAAAAAGAATGATTTTTCCAGGAGCAGATGCGACAGATTTCATGAAAATACTATCGACGCATATCCTACCACTGAACTCTTATCTCCTACTATGTCTCCGCTAGTAGCATATTTGATCAAGGTGCCCTTGGTTGCTCCCAGTTCCTTACAAGCTATCATGGTAGATGCAATCGCTCCGTAACCGCATGCACTAATCTGTTTTTCTTGCAATGTGTTATAAAATTTGTCTACATCCAGATTTACTATTGTATCTATCAAAGATTTATCCTGTTTATGCGCAAAATCATTTGGCTCATAATGCGTAAAATCTGAAGAACCAATTATGATTGTTTTTTTAATTTTTGAAATCATTGCTATGGATTTACCGACTTCAATTGCAGTACGATGACTCTGATCCATTAAAATCAAAGGCAAAATCTTGAATTTGTGAGAAAATATTTCTTGAAGCATTGGAATTTGTACCTCTAAACAATGATCTCTTGTATGAGAAAAAGAATCAAACTCTATTAACTTTGAAATCTTGTTAATCTCAATTGCAGACTCTGTATCTACCTCAACGTCTCCAATGGGTGTTCTCCATATTCCTTCCTTCATTGCTGCAACATCTCGTCCTATTCCCCAATGATTTGGTCCTATGATTACTACAAGTTCGGGTTTCTGTGATGATATTGCATAGTATGAATCTGCAGCTATTGGGCCAGAATATTCATATCCTGCATGTGGACATATGGCACCAATAATTTTTTCATCATATGATGAAGGTGGTAATGTCCCTGGGCCATATTTATGTAAAAAACAACTTCGTATGCTTGATTTTAGTTCTTGATTTGTTTTTGGATAGAACATCCCAGCAACAGCTGGTGTCCTCACCTGCATCGTGTTATTGCCTCTGTGTTCTCATTCTTGGAGTAGGCATTCTTTCTGTTTCTTCTTCTAACTCTTCTTCTGTTATTTTGGTTTCAAAATCGTCTATTTGGTATTTCATAGACTCTGCATTTTTTAATTTGCCCTTCTGCATTAGTATCTCTCTTGCTAAGAGCCAATAGATAGCAGCTAGGGATTTTCTTCCTCTGTTGTTTGCTGGAATTACCAAATCCACTTTGGAAGTGACGTTATCTGTATTGGATATTCCTATTACTGGAATTCCTGCATTAGTAGCTTCTACAACTGCTTGTTCATCTACTTGCGGATCTGATACAAAAACTAATTCTGGTTCTCTGTAGTATGGTAATGACGGATTTGTTAGGGTTCCTGGCATGAATCTTCCAAGCATGGGGGTTGCACCAGTGACCTCGCAGAATTTCTCAACGGGAGTACTGGCATATTCTCTACCTGAACAAACTAGAATTTTTGTAATGTCTGCTCTGTTGATGAATTTAGCAGCTGTTTGAATTCTGGATAATGTTTTCTTACTATCTATAATGTAAAGTCCTTCATTTGTTGCCTTGGTAACAAATGGAGTCATGAATTTTGTTTTTACCTGAGTGCCTACTCTTATTCCGGTGGAAAGCACGTATTTTTCCATATGTTCAAAGTCTTCTTGCTTGCTCATCGTGTGTTTCTAAATCTCGGCCATTCCACGTATTAAATCATACTCTGAAAGTCGTATTAGTTCGTTAAGTTTAGCTATTCTTTCCCCTCCTAATATGCCAACCTTGAGCATCTTTGATTTGGTAGCAACTCCAATGTGTGATATGTGAGAATCTGTTGATTCGCCAGATCTATGTGATGTGATTATCTTTACATTGTTATTGTTTGCTTCCTTGGCAAATTCAAGTGCGTCATAAAGACTTCCTGCCTGATTTACTTTTAATATTGCTCCACTACAAGCCCTCATTTTTATTGCTTTTTTGAGAATCGTTGTATTTGTTACCAGAAGGTCATCGCCAGTTATAAGAACCCGCGGAAATTTTTTGGTTAGAATTGCCATGTCTTCAAAGGCTTCTTCATGAACAGCATCTTCTGCATAAACAAGTTTGTATTTCTTTATTATGTCTGAAGCAAACTCGATCTGTTTCTCTGGAGTATTTTCAAAACCTGCTCTATCATATACATATTTTTTCTTCTTTTCGTTCCATTGTGTGGATGAGGCAAAATCTACTCCTAGTGAAACTTCCTTTCCTAATGTAAAACCAAGTTGTTCACAAGCTTTTGCAGATATTTCCAAGGCTTCATCATTTTTTAATTTTGGAGCCCAACCACCTTCATCTCCTCTTCCATTTGTAAAACTTGGATCCTTTTTTGACAAGATCTTTCCTACTTCTTTATGTATCATTAAGTTGACATCTATCGCATCACGAACAGTTTTAGAACCTGTGGCACAGACTAGAATTTCTTGAATGTCTGGTGTGCCTGGTCCCGCATGTGCTCCACCTCCTAGAATGTTTCCAAGAGGGAATGGGTATCTAAAAGTAGAATCTTTTGTAAGTAACTTGAACATTGGCATCTGTAACGATTTTGAAGCTGATTCCATTGATGCAATAGTTAATGCGAATGCAAGAGAGCCACCAACTTTTGAGTAATTCGGAGTTGAATCAATTTCCCTTAGGGTCTCGTGAACTGTTTTCAGATTAGATGGATCAAGACCTAAGAACTTCTTCACATTTTTTTTTAAGATTTCTAAACTCTTCTCTGGTTTATTCTGTGGAAAGCTTTGGGCCTCATGTTTTCCAACACTTGCGCCTGACGGAGCACAGACTCGCCCTACATGTTTGTTGTCTGATATTACATCAATTTCTATAGTTTGACTTCCTCTACTGTTGTAAAGTATTCTGCCTTTAATTGAGGTAATCTGAGGCATTCTATTCTAGTTCGGATCTTACTTCTTGTTCTCTTCTTCTGATGGCTTCATAAAATGGAATGACTTGATGGATTGTTTCAACCGATGTCAATATCATTGCCCTACAACAATATCTTTTAAAACCAAAAGAATCTAAAACTTTTCCAGGATCCTCGCCACCTTTGACACGACTTTGGTATTCCTTAAACTTGTCAGCAATCAAATTTCCACAAGTAAAACATCTAACAGGAATTAGCACAGTCACAAAAAGTAATCAAGGCTTATAAAAACCATACATGGGTAAAACCAATTGCGGGAGTCGCCCAGCCTGGTCAAAGGCGCTAGCTTGAGGGGCTAGTATCTTAGGATTTCG
>JAGWGU010000027.1 GCA_028867275.1 Nitrososphaerota archaeon | reverse complement strand
GAGGAAGCGCTTGTAAATATTATTCCATCTACTTTATTTTGTGAAAAAAGTTCTTTAAATTCCGTCCAATAAGACAGTGCACTAGAAGACTTGACATCATACAGATAAACCTCCTTTACTTTGAGCCCTATTTTTTTCAATAACTGTGCAAGAAATGGAGTTGACGCGCCACTTCGTGGGACAATTACTTTTTTTCCCTCAGCATTAAGAAGTGTAAAAACTTCCCCTACACCAACTGATGAGAATCTTTCCGGAACATATGATACTCGAATGCCTTCCGATTCAAGTGCTGCTTTTGTTTTTGGGCCCACTGCAATTACAATAGTATTTGCAACAGCAAGCTGGAGTTTTTCATATTTTGAAATCTTTTTTGCAGTATCAAACAATAACTTGACCGCTTTTGAGCTCATGAAAACAGAATAGTCAGGATCATCAGTCTTGACTGCATCTAGAAACTCGTCTACCATTCCCTCTCCTTTGCTTACTAATTCTATTGTTGGCAACGAGATTGCTTTTGCTTTTGCGCCAGATACAAGCCTAGTAAATTCTTCGGAATCTTCTTTTGATCTAGTAATAGCAACAACTTTTCCTTGCATCATTTCATCTCCACCCTATTTTGTCAGAGAGATTCACTACCTTACCCACTACAATTATGCTCGGGGGTTTGATTTTTGCCTCACTGACCTTTTTAGATATATTTGAAAGAGTGCCTTTTATCATCCTGTGTTCATCGGTGGTTCCGTTTTGAATTACTGCTACTGGAGTATTCTTGCTCAACCCTCCACTGATTAACTTCTTTGATATGATTTCAAGCCTTGAGAGGCCCATCATGATTACTATAGTGTCTACCGCTTTTGCAAGTTTTTTCCAGTCAACTACTCCTTCTGATTTCTTGGCATCTTCATGACCTGTTACAAATACTACAGATGATGCATATTCCCTGTGTGTAAGAGGTATTCCAGAATACTCTGCAGAGCCAATGCCTGATGTTATTCCAGGAATTATTTCGTATTTGACCTTGTGTTTTCTGAGAAATTCTGCTTCTTCTCCACCTCTTCCAAAGATGAAAGGATCTCCGCCCTTTAGTCTTACAACATTTTTATTTTTTTTAGCAAATTTTACCATCATGTCATTTGTCGTATCCTGATGCTTGTAGTCATCTCCAACATCTCTTCCGACATACATTTTTTCAGCCCTTTTTGGAATCATGGCAACTATTTTTTTGCTTACCAGTCTGTCATAGAGGACAATGTCTGCAGACTTGATAGATTCAACAGCCTTTAGTGTGATAAGTTTTGGATCACCTGGACCAGCTCCAACAATGAAAACTTTGCCCGTCATTTGTTATTCCATTCCTCTACTTTTTCTCTCCAGTCCTTTGCAATATCTGCAATTCCTTTTTCTCTAAGTTCTGTTGCAACTTGTTTACCAAGATCATTTGCCTTGTTTGTCTCTGAATCTTTTTCCACCATTATAGATTTGCTCCCATCTATTGAATACACTATCACTTTTAATTTTAGTCGGTCATTATCACGATGTGCAAATGCTCCAACGGGAAACCTGCACCCTGAATCGACAAACATTGAAAGAGATCTTTCTGCATCTACTGCATTTCTGGTCTCTGGATCTTCAATTTTTTGCAACAACTCAATCAAGGAAACATTATCTCTCCTAGATACAATGCCTAATGCACCCTGCCCTGGAGAGGGTGGAAACGTATCCATTGATAATTTTTGGAATTTCACATCAAGCCCCAATCTTGAGATCCCTGCCTGGGCCAAGACTACACCGTCAAACTCTCCATCATGAACTTTTCTTATTCTGGTTTCAATGTTGCCACGAATTGGTTTTACTATAACATCTGGTCTGACTCTTGTAATTTGGACTGCCCTTCTCAAGCTACTTGTGCCAATGAGTGCCCCCTTTTTTATTGTGTTCAATGTACTTCCATCATTTGTTATAAAAACATCATTTGCTTCTTCCCTTGTTGGAATGCAAGCAAGTACCAAATCTTCTGGTAACTCAGCAGGAACATCTTTTAGACTATGTACTGCAAAGTCAACCTTTCTTTCTGCCACTGCCCTGTCAATCTCCTTTTCAAATATCCCTTTTTGGTTTATTGTGAAAAGAGGGCGTGCGTCGGTATCTCCCTGTGTCTTTATTGGAATTATTTCAAATTCAGTTTGTGGAGATTTTTTTTTAATTTCTGATACTACCCAGTTTGTCTGTGTAAGTGAAAGTTGACTGCCTCTGGTTCCAATGACATACTTCATGATTTCACCGCTTGTAATGCTTGCTCATAAGCAGAGATTGTATTTTTGACATCATCTTTGGAATGTGCGTATGACAGAAACACTGTTTCAAATTGTGACGGCGCAACAAATACCTCATTTTTGAGCAATGTTTCAAACAACTTTTTGAATTTTACCATGTCTGCTTTTTTTGCAGATGAGTAATCCACAACTTGTTCATCCGTGAAAAAGATCTGGAACATTGAGGAGATAGAGTTGATTTGATGAGGAATTTTCATGTCTGATGCCAAATCATGTATTGCAGAAACTAGCTTGGTACAGTTCTTTTCAAGTTTAGGATATAATTTTGACTGGAGTTTGTTCATGGTTTTGATAGAAGATACTCCAGCAGAGACAGACACGGGATTTCCTGCATAGGTACTTGCCTGATAGACCTTGCCCGCAGGAGAGAGCATGTCCATTATCTCACTTTTGCCTCCCACTGCTGCGATTGGAAAACCATTTCCTAGGGCCTTGCCAAGTGTTGTAATATCAGGTTTTATTGAAAAATATTTTTGAGCTCCGCCTGGAGACATTCTAAATCCGGTCACTACTTCGTCAAAAATTAATACAATGTTTTTTTCCCTAGTTATTTTTCTAATGTCGTTTAGAAAATTCTTGCCAGGCAACACAAGACCCATATTTGCAAGAACTGGTTCTACAATTACTGCTGCAACATCATTTTCTTTTTCCACCAATGATTGTAATTCATTTGAGTTGTTATATTGTACAACAAGGGTGTTTTTTGAGACTTCGTCTAAACTTCCTTCAGAGACTGGTATTCCAATGTGTGCTGCACCTGAACCAGCCTTTACTAGGACATAGTCATGTGCACCGTGGTAACACCCTTCAAATTTTATTATTTTTTTCTTTTTTGTAAATCCTCTTGCCAATCTAATGGCAGTCATGGTTGCTTCACTGCCAGTATTAACCAGTCGTATTTTTTCCATAGATGGAAAATTTTTAGATATTAATTCAGAAAGGTCTACTTCAATTTCAGTAGGAGCGCAGTAAAGAGTTCCCTTTTCTAACTGCTTTTTTACATCAGAGATTATTTCTTTTCGTCCATGTCCAAGAAGCAGTGCGCCATATGCATTACAGTAATCAAGGTAACGTTTTCCATCTACATCCCATATCATGCTACCTTTGGCCTTCTTGACAAAGAACGGATATGGATCATAATATCGCACAGGACTGTTTATGCCGGATGGGATGATTTTTTTGGCACGTGCAAACAGATTCTTGGAGCTTGCCATTTACATAGAAATGTAAACAGTTGTAATTATAATCTATATGGAAAAATAGGATTTTGCTAAAAATTTAGCGAAGTTTGGTCTGGCAATTTGAAACTAGATCGTTTGAAGGATTGCCAAGGCTACATGTATTCTGTCCACTTCCACCCTGAATCATGTTGTGTCCAGTGCCTACAAAGACCTGCATGTTTCCAGTTCCTCCTTTTATGATATTATCACCATTGCCTGCGTAAATTGTGTTAGTGCCATTTCCGGCATATATGATATTGCTACCGTCACCAGCAATTACACAGTCGCCAGAAGGACCTTCATGGATTACGTCATTACCATCTAGTCCAATTATCAAGTTTGGCACCATTGAACCTGTTAGTGTTTCGCTGCCATTTGTTCCCATTACCAAGTTATAGTCAGAGGATGGTTTTCCACATGCAAGTACTGTAACGGTTTGATCTAGTGCCTTTTCATTGCCAAACTTGTCAGTTGCAGTCCACTGGATTACGGTTTTACCAATATGAAATAGTCCAGTGGAATTACTTGTTATCTTTGGAGATGTATCTATTATCCCAGTGCCATTAGCGTTTCCTATCACTAGAGGCGTTTCAAATGCTGTTGCATCAGTTACTACATCTTTAGGAATTACCAACTTCGGCGGTGATCTGTCAACAACTTGAACTATCTGTGTTGCGTTTGCCTTGTTGCCTGATTCATCAGTTGCAATCCATGTTACTGTAGTATTTCCGAATTGGAATAATGTTGGAGCATCATTTGTTATTGCGACTATCTTTACATTATCGCTAGCTGTAGAGTTTCCAATATTCACAAGAGTTCCGGCGGAACTTGTGGCATTTACTATAATATTATGTGGCGCAGTTATCTTTGGTGCCGTAGTATCAACTACATCAATTACCTGAGTTGCATTAGAGGTATTACCAGATGCATCCTTTGCAGTCCATAGTATTGTAGTCTTTCCTAGTGGGAATGTCTTTGATGCGTTGTTAGATATTGTGACTTGTTGTATGTCAGCTGCAGTTGCATTGCCAAATGGAACTGTATTGTCTTTGAGTGATGTAGCTTCGAATGTGACATTAGTTGGAACGGTTAGTTTTGGCGCAGTAGTGTCCTTTACTGTCACAGTCTGGGTTGCGTTTGCCTTGTTGCCTGATTGATCAGTTGCTACCCACAACACTACTGTCTTACCTAACGGAAATACTGATGGAGCATTGTTTGTGATTGTGACTGGCTCTATGTCAGTTGCAGTTGGCTTGACTAGAGATATTGTATTGTTATCAAGTGAAGTAGCTTCAAATGTGACATTAGTTGGAACGGTTAGTTTAGGAGGAATGGTATGAATTACATCAACTACCTGGGTTGCATTTGCCTTGTTGCCTGAGGCATCAGTTGCTACCCAGAGTATGGTTGTCTTTCCTAGTGGGAATACTTTTGGAGAGTTGTTTGTAATTGTAACATGTTCTATATCATTTGCAGTTGCATTGCCAATTGGTATTGTGTTGTTATCAAGTGATGTGGCCTCGAATGTGATACCTGCTGGAACTGTTAGCTGTGGAGGAGTTGTGTTTTTGACATCAACTACCTGGGTTGCGTTTGCCTTGTTGCCTGATTCATCAGTTGCTACCCAGAGTATCGTAGTCTTTCCTAGGGGGAATGTCTTTGATGCGTTGTTGGTAAGTGAGACTACCTTAACATTATCAGAAACTGTTGCATTTCCAAATGGAACTGTATTGTCTGCAAGGGATGTCGCAGTTGCATTGACATCACTAGGTGCGGTAATTTTTGGTGCAGTAGTGTCCTTTACAATCACAGTCTGGGTTGCATTTGCCCTGTTGCCTGAGGCATCAGTTGCTACCCAGAGTATCGTAGTCTTTCCTAGTGGGAATGTCTTTGATGCGTTGTTGGTAACAGTAACGGATTGAAGATCAACTACAGACGGATTGCTCAATTGTACAGTGTTATCATTTAGTGATGTTGCTTCTACAGTTATGTTTGTAGGCGCAGTTATCTTTGGTGCTGTAGTATCAACTACATCAATTACCTGAGTAGCATTAGAGGTATTACCAGATACATCCTTGGCAGTCCATAGTATTGTAGTCTTTCCTAGTGGAAATGTCTTTGATGCGTTGTTAGATATGGTAACTTGTTGGATGTCAGCTGCAGTTGCATTGCCAAATGGAACGGTATTGTCTTTGAGTGATGTAGCTTCGAATGTGACATTAGCTGGAACGGTTAGTTTTGGAGGAATTGTATGAATTACATCAACTACCTGGGTTGCGTTTGCCTTGTTGCCTGATGCATCAGTTGCTACCCAGAGTATGGTTGTCTTTCCTAGTGGGAAAAATTGCGTGGCATTGTTTGTAACTGATTTTATTATTCCATTGTCAGTGACTGTGGCATTTCCAAACGGAATGGTGTTTTGAGTAAGCGAAGTTGCTTCAAATGTAACTTGAGGAGGTGGAGAAATCTTTGGTGCTGTAGTATCAACAATATTTACAACCTGTGTTGCAGTTTGTGAATTTCCAGATTGATCGGTAGCAGTCCAAGTAACTGTTGTTTTACCTATTGGAAATACTGCTGGAGCATTATTTGTAACTGATTTTATTATTCCATTGTCAGTAACCGTAGAATTTCCAAGGTTTACAACATTTGAAGATGGATTTGTTGCTTCTTGTGTTATATCAGAAGGAGCATGAATTACTGGAGATGTAGTATCCTTGACTGTCACAACTTGCGTTGCAGTTGCAGCATTTCCAGATGTATCTATTGCCTTCCAAGTCACTGTAGTCTTGCCAATTGAGAAATATGGTGGAGCATCATTAGTGACAGACTCTACACCAACTGCATCATTTACAGATGGAAGTCCAATATCCACAGAATTATGATCTGGTGTCTTTGCTTCAACGGTAACGGGTTGAGGCGCTGTTAATACTGGTGGGGTGGTGTCAACTACAGTAATTTTTTGAACAGCTTTTGCCACATTTCCTCCATTATCAATTGCAGTCCAAGTTATCATTGTGATTCCTAGTGGGAATTTTTGTGGAGCATTACTAGTAATAGAGGCAATACCACTATCATCGGTTCCAGTAGCCTGACCAATTGACACTGGTGTCAAAATTCCAGTTGCTTCAAGTGTCATATCTGAAGGAGCAGTAATAGAGGGAGGAGTGTGATCAGTAGGATCTGTGATTTTAACAGTATTAGCCTGAGTAGTATTTTGTGTGACTGTGACTTGTTGTGTAGGATTGGTTGTTTGTGTTTGATTGATAGTTTGTGTCTGAGTTGATGTTACAGTAGGGAGTGAAACAGATACAAATTTCTGGATTCTATTATTGTTAGAATCTACAACAAAGACATTTCCATTCGAGTCTACAGCAGTGGCTCTAGGATTATCAAAAAAGTCAGCACCCGTGCCTTGGCTTCCCCAAGATGTAACAGCGTGACCATTACTATCCAATTCTACAATTCTGTTATTTCCACTGTCTGCCACAAAGATATTTCCTGATTTATCTACAGACATGCCAAGAGGAGTCTGAAGATTTGCCCCAGTTGATGCATCAAAAGATTTCAAAAAGACACCATCCTCTGTGAATTTTTCTATTTTGTTTCCTCCCGAGTCAGCTACATAGATGCTACCTTGCGAGTCTGCAGCAATTGCACGTGGAGAAAGAAATTGACCATCACCTAGTCCACTCTGTCCAATAGTGAGCAAGAATTTTCCAGTACCATCAAACTTTTCAACTCTGCTGTTTCCTGTATCCACAACATATACATCACCACTAGGATCTACTGCGACGCCTTGTGGAAGCAGAAATTGACCATGATTTGATCCTTGCCCACCCCACTTTGTTACAAATTTACCCGTACTATCGAATTTTTGAATATTATTTTGCGCATTGTCAACAACATAGATGGAATCACTAGTGATTGCAATTCCCACTGGTGCATTGAACTGGCCATCACCACCACCTTTTGTTCCAAATGTAAAGAGAAAGTTTCCATTGTTATCAAATTTCTCTATTCTTCTATTTCCAAGATCAGTCACATACACATTTCCTGACGAGTCAACTGATACCCCTTGTGGGAATGCAAATTGGCCAGTGTTTTGAAGTCCATACGTACCCCATTGTATAGAAAATGAGGGGCTTGAGCTAGCCCAAGAATAATCAATAAACGCACTTGACAGTACAAGTACCATAATCCCAATTAGAACTGGGTAAGTCTTCAATACTCACAGATTACAATAATACTAAAAAGATCTCCTAAGTGAGTAATTGTTACAATTTTTGTCAATTCTGGTAAATTAGAATGGCTTGTTTACTTCTCTTGTGAACACATAGCTGGCAAGGGCAACCATAATTACGACAAAACCGCATATTACAGCCATCTCAATTGCCACAGGCAACAGTTGGACTGTACCACTCATCATTTGCCTTATGAGTAATACTGCATATGTGACAGGATTAAGCCTTGCAACAAATGCAAGCCAGGACGGCAAGAGCTCCAACGGAAAGAGTGCAGGACTGAGCATGAACAGAGGCATTCCAAGAAAGTTGATGACTCCCCAGAAGGTCTCTTGGGACTTGGATGTTGCTGCCACAATGACAGATATTCCAGAAAAGCCAAGTGAGAATACAGTTACAGTCAACAATATGGGAAATATTACAAGCAGGTTTGAGATGTGCACCCCCAATGCAAGTGCAATTCCCAGAATCAGACTTGATTGTAATGTGGATATCAACGATATTGCAAGCATTTTGCCCAGCGCAATCGAAGACCGAGATACTGGAGAGACAAGAGCTTTATTCATGAAACCATACCGTCTGTCCCACAACGTATTGACACCACCAAAGATACTTGTGAATATTGCAGTAAGCATTATCACACCTGGTGCCATGAATTCTATGTAAGATCCATTAAAGCCAACAGATTGTATAAGTGGCCTAGTGCTTGCAAATGTATTTCCCATAACTATAATCCATATTGCAGGTTGAATTAGTCGTATCAATATTCCACTACGTGATTTTTTGTATCGTTTCATCTCCCTCCAAAAAATGGTATATGTATCAAGTATCATTGTCATGCTCTGATTCTCCTCATCCTTTCTCGCATTTTTTTTCTATCATATTTTCCCTCATCTTCGCGCAGCTCACGACCAGTATGTGATAAAAATACATCATCAAGTGTGGGTTTTGTAAGAGAAATATTTTCTATTTTTATTTCGAGATTATTTGCCTGTTGAAAAATTTGTGGAGTTAGCTGATCCCCACTAGTTGTAAATACAGTCACAACAGATCCGTTTGTTGATACATCTTTTACTGTAGGAGTTTTTTTTATTTCTGAAACCAGCCTGTCAAGTTTTGTTTCAGAATCTATCTCAAAAACTACAATCTCATTTCCTAGTGCATTTTTCAATTCCTTTGGAGAGCCAGTTATCTTGATTTTGCCATTGTCAATTATGGATATGTTATTGCAGAGCTTGTCTGCCTCTTCCATATAATGAGTGGTAAGAAAGATAGACATTCCAAATTCACTATGAATTTTTTTGATATACTCCCAGATTTTGTATCTTGTTTGGATGTCAAGGCCCAATGTTGGTTCATCCAGGAACAAGACTTTGGGCATATTGAGCAAACCCCCTCCAATATCGAGCCTTTTTCTCATCCCTCCCGAATATGTTACAGCTGTCTCGTGTTGCCTGTCTGATAGTTCAATTATCTCAAGTATCTCATCTATTCTCTTTGTCCTAACATTCTTTGGGATGTGGTTTAGTCGTGCCTGCAACTCTAGGTTTTCACGTCCTGTTAGATATTCATCAACTGTAGAGTCTTGCTGTACGTATCCAATGTTTTGTCGTACATTTTTTGCCTGCGTTACAACATCAAATCCTGCAACAAATGCTCTTCCAGAAGTAGGTTTTAGCAGAGTAGTCAGAATCATAATAGTGGTACTTTTACCTGCACCATTAGGGCCAAGGAACCCAAAGATCTCTCCGTTTTCTAGTTTGATTGAAATTTCATCAACTGCTTTAAGACCGCTGCGATAAACTTTGGAAAGTTTATCAGTTTCCACTGCGTACAACAAAAAACAAGAGATCAGTCTATTATAAATTGCTACTAGACAATATCACACCATCAATGTTGAATGTACTGTAAAATAAAAAAGATAAAAAAGAGAATTATGGATTTTTGTATTGGTCTTTTGTTTGTCTGAGTATTACCTTGTCACCAACGCCCCAGATTTCAGAAGTTCTAAAGATTCTTGAGCCTGAGAGACCTGCAGACACTTCAATAGATTCCAGTTCGTTTGTATCAACTGTCATGTGAAGCCTTTTGATCTTACCAATCTTGTGTCCATCAATGTCAACTACTTGAGAGTCTATTCTGATTGGTGCAGAAGATAGCAAGACTGATTCCTCAGTGAATCTGTCGATATAGTCACGGGATAGAAAGTGGTCTTTGTGCAGTCCCTTGTGAACTGTAATACCTACTACTTCCAGAGTGTCGGTATTGATGTGGATGTGTTTGACATTACCATACTCTATTCCTTCTCTATCAATGACTTTTTTTCCCTTAAAATCGTCTGCTTTGATGTGTTTTCCGTCATATTCAATTTGTGTAGCCATGGACTGGACTTGTCAAGTCAGTTTATTGAAGAAGGTATCAGAGTTTTCAATCCAATCGGTTAAATTCTTTATAACTAAAACCGGTATCATGGAGATTCAAGAAGGGACGTTCAAGGCGGTACTGGTTACCACAGGAAGAAAATCAGGTAAGAAACACGCAGTGGAAATAAGAGCGGTATTTTACAAAGGCAAGTTCTATTTTTCTAGAAGAAACCCTGACAGTGACTGGCTAAAGAACGCACTTTGCAATCCAAATGTCAAGATAGAATATCAAGGAGACACCATTTTAGGTACTGCGTCGCTTGTCAGTGACCAAGAATTGTGTAAAAAAATATCACAGATGAAATATTCAGATAAACGATCAGAGGAGTCAAGAATAGTTTTACAAGTTAACCCATGTGGATTATAGTTGTCATGCCACGTCTTTCATGTTCATGGCCATCTTTTGTTTCAGTGACAACAGCAGTAAATGATATGACATCGCGCGGTTGGCATTTTTGAGCATCCATTTTTAGATGAATGTCTAACAGATCAGAATCTGTATCGGCAATATTTGATTCATCTATTACAACAGGGCTTGTGGAACTAATCAAAAATCTCTTGTCCTTTTGGTGCCACCCTAGTTTTACCTTGAATCCATCCCTTCCAGCTGCCTTGATGTTGATGTCAACCATTCCAGGTTTTGCCAGTGTGTAACCTGACATGTTGTTAACAAAAATTCCTATTTGGAATGGATATCCAGCAGTGCTTTCTGCCATTTTTTGAATTCCGTCATTCATGACAACGTCAACTCCCTTTATCGTTGTTGCAATCTTTGCTATCCATTCGTTTGTGCGTTCTACAATTGCATGTATTTGTGCACGCCTTTTCTTGTCTTCCTCTTCTGGCAATTTGTAATAATCAACCCATGCAAGATAATCTCCACTGATATCTTTGATAAACTGGATGCATGTCACCTTGTAATCATCAACACTTGATGCCCTTTCAGAGCCTTCATCATACGGTTCATCTTTATCCATTGGAAGCATGAATTGTATTCAAAATTCGTGTAATTAAAAGAATTTCTCAATCACAAAGGAATCAAGTCAACAGGTTCACATTTGGATTCCATTTTATGATTTCAACAAGTTACATCATCAATGAAATTCAGACAATATTTCATGTAATTGTGTCTCTACATCGGTCTTCTTTATATATTATAACCAAAAATAAATGGTAATAATTGGTATGATCTTAAAGAAAAAATTTCGTGCCTAAAAATGCGGAAAAATGGTTTGTCATATGACTTTCTACAGAGGACAAGTTTTGGTTGAAAGAGAAAAAATTATTCCCAGGGAACACCTGCTGTCAAGACCAGAAGAACGGTCTGGTGCTTGTTTTTCATGCGGTGAATTTGCAAATATCTTTTGTCAGAATTGCAATATCTGGACATGTCTCCAGCACTAGATGGACCACGGTGTACAAACTCATAACTATACTAGGCCTGAGAATTCAAGTTCTGGTACCGTGTAACAGTAATACAGAATATGAAATTTAATGTTTGAATATCATTGAGTTGTAATCAAATAAAATAGTATTAGCGGGCCCGGGGGTCTGAGTGCCGTCATAGGTTCAATTTTCAGATGTACTAACTACTTTTTGCTCTTTTTTCTATAGATATATTGACCAATGTCTGTGGGTTTTTTCCCAACGATAGTAGCAATATCAGTTATTGGAATTCCAAGAGCATACAAAGTGGTAACCTGTTCTTTTAGTTTTTTTCCAGATATTATGTTAAAGGCAACTAATTTGTTTAGAATTTCTAGTTTTTTCATGAGTTCATTAAACTGATCTTCATTCATTTCGTTTTACCTCTATTACGTCCTTTCAATTTTTCTTTAGGAAACATATTACGAATTGAATTTGGGTTCATGTCTAGAATTTTAGCTAAAAGTTCAGCAGGTACATCATGAACATAATAAAGCTGTAAGGCAAGAAGGTTTTTCAACACACCCAATTCTTTAAGAATTTCAGTTTCTTTGCTACTCACAAATTTCATAATATTTTGTTTCTTATAAAATTTTAATTAGTACTGAATCTACTTCATCTGTAAAAACATGAAAAAAACTGAGAAAAATAAGTTAAATAACAACAAAACAGATGAGTTATTACTATCCATCAGAAATCTGCTAATTCTACAACTTTCCAATTCAAAAGTTCCAGTTTTAGACATTGTCAAAGCTGCCAAAATGCGTAGTAATGACATTTACAACATAATACCTAAAAAGAAAAAACAGAAAACTCCACCGTCCAATGTTGAATTATGAAAAATAGAAAACTTGAAAAAAAGATTTTAGAGAAATTAATGAAAAAAACGGGAAGAAAAGAAAAAACAATCAGAAAAGATCTAGCCATTTTAAGAAGCAATTTTTCAGGATTGCCAATAAATTCCGTAGCACAAATTTATGCTAAAAAAAATAATACTACTATACATACACTGCTTACATCTGAAGAAAAAAATAAAGTTCCCAATTTAGAATTCGAAAAACCCATTAAAATTAAACAAAGCATCCCAAGTAAAAAAACTGAAAAGAAAATAATTCAATACCTGAAGTACGATACAACAGATACTTTTATCAAAGCTCACATAGATGAAATAAACAAAGCTTACACTTTTCATTGTTATACAGCGGCGTTTATTCTTTGTAGAAAAATTATTGAAAATTTATTGACAGACATAATTAGAAAAAAATATCCAAAGATGGATAAATCTCATCTTGAGATATATTTTGATACTTCGCAAGGAAGAACAAAGGATTTTTCAATAATAATAAAAAACCTACGACAACGATCATTGGAATTTGGTCCAGATAGGACCCTTTTAGAGCGTCTATTGAACAAAGCGTCTCAATTCAAAGATGATGCAAATGATAAAACACATTCTTGGTATCACATCGTTAGAAATTCTAAAGAACTGGATGAAAAGAATGTGCAAGATATTATAAACATGATTAAGACATTAGAAACTAACATTGAACAACAAAAAAGCAACCCCTGAGGAATTACTTGAAGCGATAAGCAAGAAATTGGACAAGATTCTGGGCGTACTTGCAATACAAGGAAAAGATGTCATTACTCAGATAAACATCTTACATGGCATTGGTTTGGAGTGGGATGAAATTGGCAGATATGTAGGTTTGACTGCCAATGCAGCTAGAAAACGCTATGAAAGAAAAAATGAATAAATTAAATTTGAACTTTCGCCAATCCTAGAATTTTTCTGATTTGTCATAAGTTCCTTGAACTAATTTTGTTTCTTCATCACCTGAAACATTATCAGGGATTGAAATTCCATGACTGTATTCTTTAGCATCGTTTGCCCAGTGAATGAAAGTAGTCTCCCCAATTACCACTTTTCTTATTAGATTAGAAATTGTTTCACCATATGCATTAGCATATTCTTGAATTGTATCTAATTATTTTTTGCTAACTTTTGCAGATATTGTTGGCATGGTCTACCACGATCTACCTGAGTTTACCTTTGGTTTACCAATAAAATAGACTTACTTTAGGTTCGAGTTTTGAAAGATTTGTACCGATAATTAGTTTAAGATAAACGTTCAATGAAGTTTACATTTCTAATGATCTTGTTCCTCATTTTTGTTTCTGGTTTGGAGGTTAGGTACAATTAACTAAAACCTAATGCATATATGAGAAAATTTGTAGAATGCAAGTATGAGTTTTTCCCAGATATCCTCCAGGCTTCAAACAGAATTAAAATCAAACAATCCCCAAATCAGATTTCTCTTAAAAAAAAGCCCAGGCCTTGCATTTACCACCATAAACGAAATTGCAACAGAGGTTGGAAAAAAATACAACATCAAAATTTCACTCAATTTTCCAGAGAGAGGAAAGATTGAAGATTATGAATCCTATGGAACCGAGAACATCGGATTTGTATTTCAAAGGGATAGCAAGTCATTTCCCATACCAAGGGATTTGATAAAATCAAAAGCTTCCGAGGTGTTGAAAAATTCCCAGATACATGATGCGTACATGTATGAGGGAAAAGAGGGAGTAAGAGTTATTTCTCAAAACTACAGACTGGATATCTTGCCTGCCTCTTTGCACATATGGGGCAAGATAGATGACAACATTAGAAATTTCTGTGACTGGTTGCTTGAGAACTGTTATGAAATCAAGCCTGGTGTTGAAGGGGCCTTTAGCGAAACTAGTTCGTAAGTGTACTGCAGATTTCCATCTGGATCATAAATTTCAGATTTTACAGGAAGTGGCAGATTGTCAACTACCCAGATCTTGTTTATTTTAGCTCCAATCCTATAGGACAAGAGAAATGCATCTGCAGAGCCAAACTTGAACTGCATCTTTCCAGTATCTGTTACTTTGAGTTTTTCTGCATTTGCGCCAATGTACAGGTCACCCCATTCTGCATCCTTGGCAAGGTACTTGGCTGCAGTTGCATAGTCTCTCATGGAAAATACAGATTGGTTCAAGATGTCAAAGTATGGTTTTGATTCTGCAGATGTATCAACAAAATCATAAACCAGTCCAATGTTCACAGTCTGGTCTATTTCGTTTGAACCATTACTTGGGTTTATCTTGACCAAGAGTTGTTGAGTTCCTCCCGAAACTGGAAGAAATTTCATGTCAGTTGAAAACTTTGTCTGGTTAAAAGATACTTGGTATGTCATTTCAGGAGTGTACTCTGAACCTTTTCCCATGTGCCACTGGCTTGCATGCATAGGCGCTAGTATGTAAGTAGGTTTCAGGGTAACAAGAAATGGCCATGCAATTCCAGCTACTGCTGCAATTACAATGACTGCAAAAATAGCTATTATTCTTATGTTGGGCATTGTTTCAATTAATTTTTTTACAGTCTAGTGTTTGATAGCCTAGGACTGAGTCTAACAAATAGAATTCCAAGTCCTGCCACAATTGCCATTATCATCAGTGAGCTTAGTGGAAATTCTGGTATTGCAGGACCTACAGTTACAGAGCCTGATAACCACGGACTAGGTTGATCAAAGTAACTGTATGATCCTGTATCAGTGAAAGTGTGAGAGAATGTTTGTCCAGGTTGTATCAACCCACTGTCAAACTTGCCATCTGGACCTGCCTGGGCTGAACCACTGGTTATAGTATGAGGCTTGTCATCATTGTTTGTCCAGGTTACAGTAGAACCAGGTGTTATGGATACATCTTTTTGATCATATGTAACTCCATTGCTGTCTGTTGAACCTTGTGGAATACTTACTGATACTTGCATTGGCACAGATGTTTGAGTATTATTCACGGATGTCTGAGTATTATTCATCGATGTACCATTGTTAACAGGTGGAGGATTCGTTTGACTAGCATTTCCAGCATTACCAAAACCAGCAAACGGCTCTTGTGTTTTTATATCAAATTTTACGATGCCTGCCAAGCTAGTGTCCGGAAGAGAACCCTCAGGGCCAGTTCCAAGCATTGCAATTACCACATGTGTTAGCGGAGTAGATCCCTTCAAGATAGTTTGGATATCATCTTCTCCAACTGGTGCAAACAAAGATGCCCTACCCTTACTTTGAGCTATTGATGACAATTGTTTTCCTTGGTCATCTACTGTAAACACGTCATATTGAACACTGCTGTATTTTTGAGATGGATCAAAGTTCTTTTCAAACCATATTCGATAGTCTATTGGACAGCCTTCATGTGGATTAGATGGACTATATCGGTATTCAACGATTAAGGAACTAGAATCAGTCATAGTGGTATCATGAACAGAATCTTGTTCCATGTTTGGTGTTGCACATTGAGTGCTATACTGAGCGTTAACAGTGGAAGATATATTCAAGAAATCAGGTTCTGACTGGCTGTTTCCTATCTTTAACAATTCAAGAGTATAATCGGGCGGTGGTACACCAGTTGTAACATCCACATACACAATAGCTTTCACTGGGAAAGGAATGCTAGAGTCTACCCAAATTTTATTATCAACACCTTTGTGCCATCCAATGACCCATGTATCAAACGTACCAGCCCCTACCGTAACTTTTTCATGATCTACGGGACCAACAGATTGGCCTCCAACTGAACCAGTTCTGCCCCATGCAGGAACATCAAAAGTTTTTGGAGAATCCCTAGTTGCAAAGGAGTCAAGCCAAGAAACTGTACTTCGGTAGACTCCAGTATAATCAGAAATATTAGAATCAAAAGAGGTCGGGTCAGGCGTTATTTTTCCTATTGTCATTATTCCCTTTTGTACAATGGAGCCATCAACTGCCACAAACTCGACATTCCAACCACTTCCATCACTTGTCTCATTTTTAACCCAGAAATTCATCTGAAATGGAGCACAGTTATGCCAGTCTGTCCAGCATACATTATAACTGAAATAATCACCTTGTTTGAGACCCTTTCCAGGGTACCATGAATCAGAAGCTGAAGTGGCATGTACCGATTGTAAAGCAACAGGTGTGATCAGCAAAAATGCAAAAATTGCGAATATGGTATACTTTCGCATACATTTGCTAGAAAAAATGATCTAGTTAAATCTTTCAAATAAGCAAATATAGTGGATTCATTTTATTCCGAACATGTGTGAATGTGAAAAGGTCCACATGTACGAAGTAGATTTTAAGCTGGACGGGATGATAGTAGTTCCAACACACAAGAATTGTGGAGATGCCCTCAATGAAAAACAAGTAGACAAGTTCCAGAAGGAACTGGTTAAAACATGGGGCATAAAAGACGAAAACGAAAAGTAAATTACTCTATTTTCAAAAAATAAAAGAAAAAAAGGTTCTAAAACCTAATCAGAATGATGCTACGTGTTCTTTGCAAACTGATGCTTTGCAAGTACAATTAACTTCACAAAGGCATGAGCCTTGCATTTCACAATCGCATTCTGCATTATTTTCTTTGGATGATTCGCATCCACATGCTGCATCGGTCATACTTGGGGGATCCCACACAGGGTTTTAAAAGTTATCGAAAGATCTCAATTAGGTGTTTCCCACCTATGGCTGAGTTTTCATATCCCCAAGTATCTCATTTGCAGTTTGTATCAATATCGTAGCCTGACTGTCAATTACCATAGAATCACTTTCCATATCAAGGCCGATTTTTAAAACATGAATAAATTCAGGGTTACGATGAATTTGATTCCGGATTTTAAGCACATTGTTTCGATTTACATATCCAAGATAAAAGTAACAATCCGAAAGAAGTGAATTCTCTACAAGATACTCATATTTTTTCTTGATAATCTCAGAATTTCCATTGTGTTCCACCATATCAGAAAATCCAATAGTTGACTTGACCATCCTTGAGAGTAATGATGTTGATGATCTTTCAATTCCCAGAATTTGATGAATTATAGAAAATTTTTGATTTATTTTGTCCTTCTTCATGCTCCTCATGATTTCCAGCATGTGAGTTGGACTTGGTCTTTTCAGGTTAAGAGAGAATATAGCATCTGCCAAAAAATATGATGCACATTTTATCCACACCCCTGCAAAAGGATCTTTAATTTTAACACAGTCCCTTGCCTTGTTAGCAAGAATTCCTGCATCAACAAGACAGCTTCGCGCATGTGATAATGGAATTTGTTCTTTCTTTTCTTTTACTTTTGATAACAACATCCTGAGCTTCCACTGACTGTCATTTATGACACTCATGTCTTGTAGATGATGCAAGATATCACCATTGAAATCATCAAAAGAGTGATGATGTACCTTGACAAAATCATTCTCAATACGATGAACTGATTCTCCAGATTGTCCATCCAGTACGGTTATGTTATATTCACAACATTTGAAATTGGTTCCATCATTTCTACAACCTCCAAAACCAACAGGAAAATCAGAAAGTGAAAGTAGTTGAGGAATTTGTTTTACATCCATGAGAAATTCAAACGAAGGTTTTGCTATAAAGTATCAAAGCTGTTAAAATTTACAAATCTATTCAAAGGCAAAACGTTCCTTTAAATTGCTATTCTTTATGGCTTTAAGCTAAGCTCCTGTGGTGTAGTCCGGCTAAGCATACTGCCCTCTCAAGGCAGTGATCCCGGGTTCAAATCCCGGCGGGAGCACTTTTCATATATTTAGTTGGAATAATTCTTAATTTCCAAAATAATCTGTCACGTATTTCTTGAGATGATACTGTAACATTACAGAACCATCAGAATTTTCTGTGACTGAGACTCCACGAATTGAAAACACCGACTCTGCAAAATCTTTTTTCAAATCCTGGGGCATATTCAATATTGCCTTGTAGGCAGACCCGTCACTAGTAGGACAGGTTACTGTAATGGACTCACCGCTTCCATAAGCAAGACAGTTATCATATGATTTTCCAGATGTTATTGGAAAACTAGAAGTCTTTGTAATGTCACTTGAATTGGTAGCTTGAGCATCATCTGGCATAACTTGAGGAATTTCATGGTAAGACGCAGCAGCCAATCCCAGAATGAAAAATCCAACTATGGCAACGGCAAGAAATGAGAAATGCATGTGATTCTTGGAGGCTTTCTTCTGAACAACTTGAACAAGTAATGGTTTTTGGTTTAATGGTGAATTTTTCACACAGTGTTGATGAGGTTGGAGTAGAGTAACATGATTACACATCCTACATTTCTTTTGGGTAGATTTCCTACATCCAGGGCATAACGCATGGTTTGCCAGTTCTCCGCCACAGGTTCTACACGATTCATCAGGCATAGTCATTCAAAAATTTTGATTGTAATTAAAGAATGAGAAGAATTTGTCCTATGAATTTCTACCTAAGACTTAAATTCAAAATCTGCATGATTTTGCAAATTCAAGATTTGATCAGTCTACAGTGATAGGAATATGACTTACATCGGTAAGCGGTATGGCAGAGGATAAACTGTTCCAGACAAACACTTCAACAGTATATTGTCCAGTACTTTTTGGAATCCATACCTGAGATGTGGTAAAAGTTTGGTTTGGAAGCATTGATGCTGAAGTACTTTCAAAATACTCTGTTTCACCATTACTGCCTAGTACCTGCACCATATAGGCAAATTTTTGTTCAGATTGACCATTGTTAGTAAGCGTAGATTCTACACCAATTTGCTGTCCAGCGTGAAAACTAGAAACTTTTTGTCCAGATGTATCTACCATAATAGGTTGAGTCATTGCAATATTGCTATTCATAGCCATAGCAGATTGTGCAAATCCAATTAGTACAAGAACAGATCCAAGTAAAAATAATCTAGTCTTCAATAGTTTGAGAAAACTGACATAGCTATAAAACGATTGCTTATAATTGATAAGTAAAAATTTTAGTTGTACATCAAGTCAGTACCACAATATTTTAGATGTTTAATTTACAGTGATTCTTTTCACTACAATTTCATGTCCTTCATAAATATGTGAAGCATGATTTGCTTTGATTATTTCATCTATTTTTTGATCCGTAAAATATTTTTCATTATACCTTCCTAGACTTTTTTTACAATTAAAACAATAGATCTCCTTAAACTCCATAATGCAAAAAACGGTTTTATCGTATTTAAGACTCTATACTTGAGAATCCAGGCTGATCTTTATTTTGATAGAACTGAATTTTTGATACCTTGTAATAGATTACCTCTCCTCGTCGTTCAATTACAGCAAGTACAGGTTCCTTTCCCATGGTAGTGATGTCTTCAATTTGTTTTTGTAGCAACCCAATTTTCTCTCTCCTACCCTCAGTCATACCAAATACAACATATTTTGCGCCTTTTTCTCCAAATTGTCCTCTTTCATAGACTCTAAAGTCAGAACCGAACCCAAACCCATCTTTTGCTACATATCCTTTGGTTCTTAGATCTCGATATATGAGAAATTTGGTAAAAGAATCAGGATCAACTTTCATGCATTCTGTCATCATAGAATCAAAATCAATCGCATATCTCCCTCTGAAGAGTTTGAGTTTGTCAACATAAAGCAAGTATAACGATTCAAACGGCTTGAGAAAGAATTTCTTTTTCACCGTTTCTCCAAACCCTTTTAGTTCCAAGCTGTGCTGCATGTCTTTGTCAGATACAAGGACATGATCTTTTACCAGCATTCCTTCTACTTTGGACTCTAATTCAGACATTGAGATCCATGGAACCATTAGCAATATAATAGATCTTGCGCATCTCAAGAGAAATCTCTTTTAAAGTTGATAAAAATATCAGGGAAGACAATTGTGAAAGAACAGAAAAAGACCCAGAGAATTTCAATCTTAGTACGTAGAAATCACATCTTGTGATCTCACGGTTAAAATATAGGGCGTTAATAAACAGAAAAAAGTGTTATTATGCACGGAGCAAATTACCGCGTTGGAAATGGCCAACCATATACAAGAAAGAAGTACATCAAGGGTAAACCACAGATAAAAATTGCAAAGT
>JAGWGU010000026.1 GCA_028867275.1 Nitrososphaerota archaeon | reverse complement strand
TTTAATGAATATTTCTAAAACCAATCTTGGATTATATACCTCATTATTCAAGCCGAAAGCATTGGTCAACGTTTTGGTTGTGGGCTCTGGTGGACGAGAGCATGCACTAGGTTGGAAACTTGCACAGAGTCCCAAAGTGGATACGATTTACTTTGCCCCTGGAAACGGTGGCACCCTAAACAACGTGAATATTGCTTCTGATGATATTGAAGGTCTTGCCAAATTTGCACAAGACCACAACTGTGTAACAGTCGTGGGCCCAGAAATTCCCTTGTCAAATGGCATAGTTGACGAGTTTACAAAAAAAGGACTACGTATCTTTGGCCCTACTCAGAGTGCTGCACAGTTGGAATCAAGCAAGATCTGGGCAAAAAATTTCATGAAAAGAAATGGAATCCTTACTGCCCGGTTTGAGGTATTTGATGATCCCAAAAAAGCAATAGATTTTGCGCAATCTGTAGATTATCCATTGGTTGTAAAAGCAGATGGTCTTGCTGCTGGAAAAGGAGTAATTGTCTGCACTGACTCTAATGAGGCAGTTGATGCAATAAACAAGATGTTGGTCCAGAAAAGTTTTGGAAATGCTGGCTCTAAAATTATTTTAGAAGAAAGAATAGACGGGGTTGAAGCCTCTTTTATTGCACTCTGTGATGGAAACACTGCATATCCAATGGCAACAAGCCAGGATCACAAGAGAATTTATGATAACGATATGGGCCCAAACACTGGTGGGATGGGCACATACTCTCCAACTCCTGTAATAGATGATTCTATTGCAAATGAAATCCAAAAAAATGTTATTGAAAAAACAATTACATCACTGAAAAAAGAAGGCATTGTCTTCAAGGGATTCTTGTATGCTGGAATAATGCTAAAAAATGACAAGCCGTATGTCCTGGAGTTTAATGCAAGAATGGGCGACCCGGAATGTCAGCCTATAATGATGCGCATGGATTCTGACCTGTTTGAGTATATTCAGGCAAGCATTGATGGCACTCTATCTTCATTGCCTCAAATATCGTGGAAAAAACAAAGTGCAGTATGTGTGATACTTGCATCAAAAGGATATCCTGAATCATATCCAAAAGATGAGGAGATACTGGGCCTTGACGATGCTACTCCAAATTCGCAGGTCTTTCATTCTGGAACCCGAAAAGAAAATGGCAAAATTTTGACAAGTGGTGGCAGAGTGCTTGGAGTTACTGCTGTTGGGGAGACACTAGAGACTGCAATTGTAAATGCATACTTGAGAGTGGAAAAAATAAACTGGCCTTCAAAATATTGTAGGACTGATATTGGCAAAAAAGGTCTTGCCTGGCGTAAATAGGAAAGAAATCTTCTATTCGTACACATAGTGAACACGGTACACAATGGGATGATTTATTGGAAAATCACATGTACCTCGTGTTTCTATAATGATCGTATTTTTATTCCGGTACGTGTTAAATTGTTTGGCGAATTTTTAATGGTTCTAATAGAAAGTAGCAGCAAAACTAAAAGCATGTCCTTTAGGCTGCCAGAGGAAATAGCAGAGTTGTTAGAAACTGAATCGTCAGTCAAAAACGTAAACATGAGCACCTTGCTATCTCAAATATGCAGAAACTATTTTGGATATGAGGGCAATACCGGCAAGGCAGGATTAGTTGCATTTCCAAGACCATTGTTGATCCGACTGATGGAGGGTTATTCAGAAGAAAAAGTAATCGGCATGGCAGAACACATCTCAAGAGATATTATGATAGATATGATGTCGGTCTTACAAAATGAGTATACTGTAGAAAGTTTTTTGGATGTTGTAAGATCATGGTCATATGTTTCAAGAATTCCATTCAGACGTGAAGTAAAAGGTCAGTTGAATACAGTTGTCATTCAACCCGAATTGGGTAAAAATTGGTCACTGTACTTGGGGCATCTATATAAAAACGTCATTGAAGAACTAACAGAAAAAAGAGTTGCAATAAACACAACCGACAAGAGTGTAATGTTTAGATTCTAATTCCATCTTTCTCAAAACGGTTCATGAAAATAAGGTATAATTTTTTTATGCGTGATCTTTCCCTTTTTTACTTGACGTAAATAACAGAATCTTCTGTCACAACACAATCCATTTTTACATCGTGGTCATCATGTGGAAATGACTTTAGTACATGCTTTGCATATGTTAGGCCGATTTTCTTTGATCTTCTACCGTGCAGATACCTGTCGTAGAACCCAAAACCATATCCCAACCTATACCCTTCGCGGGTGAGTGCGATTGCGGGAACCAGGACGACATCAAGTTTTTTGACTGTCTCACATTTTTCTTTTGGCTCCATCACTGAAAAGTTACCAAGCTCAAGATCTGACAAGCTAGACACTTTTTTGAATATTAAATCATCCTTGTCCACTCTGGGAAGTGCAACCTCTTTTCCCTGGTTAAAAAATTCCTGCAGCAGATCATGTGTCTGAACTTCACTTCCTATTGAATAGTATGTGCCAATTGACTTGGCTTGTCTGTAAAACTCAATTTTTCTTAGATTGTCCCGAATCTTGTTACTTGCAATTTTTATAAAATCATGTGAAAGCTCATCTCGTGCATCAAGTAACTGCTTACGGAGCCTTGACTTTTCAACTGGGTTGGACAAATTCTTTACTAATTGATGCAGCTGTAACGGTGTTTTTTAAAAGCATCGCTATTGTCATTGGTCCTACCCCTCCTGGAACAGGTGTTACATATGATGCCTTTTTGATGACATTGTCGTAATCTACATCTCCTACAAGTTTTCCTTCTAGTCTTGCAGTGCCGACATCAATTACTACCGCACCTTCTTTTACCATGTCTTCAGTTAAAATGAACTTTGATCTGTCACCTACTGCTGTAACTATTATGTCTGCATCAAGACAATGTTCCTTGAGACTTCTTGTTCTTGAATGACACGTTGTGACTGTGGCATTTTTTTCAAGCATTAGGTTGTAGAGTGGTTTTCCCACGAGATTGCTTCTGTTTATTATCACTGTGTCTTTCCCTTCAAGACTTATCTTGTAATAGTCAAACAATTCCATTATTCCAGAGGGTGTGCAAGGTTTGAGAATTGATCTTCCTGATGTCAAAAGGCCAATGTTGTAGGGTGTCAGTCCGTCAACATCCTTTAGGGGCGATATTCTTGAAGTTGTTGTAAAGTCATCTAGCTGGCTTGGCAATGGAAGCTGAATTAGAATTCCATGAACTGTCTCATCATTATTTAATAAATTGACCAGGGAATTCATCTCTTTTTGAGAAAATGAAGCAGGAAGTTTGTGGTCTTTTGTAGTGATTCCAACATCAGCACATGCTTTTTGCTTGTTTCTTACATATGTAGCAGAGGCAGGGTCGTCACCTACTAGGACAGTTGCAAGACATGGCACAATACCTTCAGATGATAGTTCCTTGACAGCTGATCTCACCCTGTCTTTCACTGATGATGCTACTGCAATACCATCTATTTTCTGTCCAGTCAAACAAACTTGGATGATTTTTTGGATATTTAATCTTTGGAGATTTGCCTGGCATGTAATGTGATTTTAGTTAAAATCATTAAGCACTTATTTCTAGTCATTTTCATTGAAGATTGAATTTGATACAAACGAGTATGTGAAAAAAATTACAAAAAGTGATACATACTTTCACACGTTTCTAAACAAGGAAAACATTGCAGCTGGAATTTTACGGCTAGGGCCTGGTGACAAGGACACCCAAGAGCCACATGAAAGTGATGAGGTTTACTATGTGGTAAAAGGAGATGGTTTTCTTACAATCAATGGAAAAGACTATCCTGTTTCAGAAGGCATGTCATATTATGTCGCCAAAAGAATCCCACACAAGTTTCACGGAAATAAAAAAGAACTTGTTGTAATGTATTTTTTTGGTGGACCAGATTCCTAGGAAATTACTGTCTTTCTTCCAACTATCTTTATTTTTCCCTTGGCAAAGAGCTTTACTGCCTTTGGGTATATCTTGTGCTCTTGCTTGAGAATTTTTTTGGAAATGGTCTCCTCAGTATCACTGTCTTTTATCTTTACAACTGATTGTAAAATGATGGGACCAGTGTCTATTCCTTCATCTACAAAGTGGACTGTACAACCCGAGTACTTTACTCCGTATTCTAGGGCTTGTCTTTGCGAGTGTAATCCTGGGAATGATGGTAATATTGCGGGATGGATATTCATTATTCTGCCCTTGTAATGTCTGATAAATTCGGGGCTCATTATTCTCATAAATCCTGCAAGGCAGATGAGGCCGTTTTTTGGTGTGATATCGTACTTTTCCAGGACTGATACAAGCTTGGAATCATACTCCCAGTTTCCTCCTTTGAGTCCGTTACTTTCTATTGTCTCTGTCTTGACTCCTAGTTTTTGTGCTATCGCCAAGCCCTTTGCGTCTGCCTTGTTTGAAATCACTAGCACTGGTTTGATTGGGATTTTATTTTTTTTAATAGCCTTTAGAATGTTTTCCATGTTACTTCCCCTCCCTGAGATCAAAATGGCAAGATTTAGCATGATTTGGTTTTGGTCTAATGTGAATAAACACTTTGCTAATTTTGACTGAAAATCCTCAAGATCGAGTTTAATCCATTATGCTAGATGTTGTACCAGATTAATCTTGCAATTTATATCCAATCTTATGGGCACAAATCTCAAATTGAGTTCAAAGGTCAAGATGACATCAAATGGAATTATAGTAATGCATGATAACAAGACAGTTAATCTTGATCCAAAACGTGGGACTGGAAATGGAATAAGTTTTGTGTCTCATGCACACCTTGATCACTTGCACAACCAGAAAGGGCAAGGGGTGCTTATTGCATCTAGGCAGACAACAGAGATTGCAAAGCTTAGGGGATATTTGATTGAAAACTATGTTGAAGAGTATGAGAATTTTTCTATGATTGATGCAGGTCACATACTGGGGGCAAAGGGACTCTTGTTTGATGACCTATTTTATACCGGCGATATCTCAATTCGCGATAGGGGATTTATGAAAGGAGCAACTGTTCCAAAATGTAAAACACTGATAACAGAGTGTACATTTGGAATGCCAGAATATGTATTTCCTACAATTAATGATACTGTAAAACGAGTAAATGAAATCATTTCGGAATTATATGGTAAAGGAAAACCTGTAATTTTGCTGGGATATGAGCTTGGCAAAGCACAGATTCTTTCATACTTGTTCTCTCATTGGGAACCATATTATCATGATTCTGTAAAAAAAGTCAATGATCTGTATAGACAATTTGGTGTACCACTTAACGAATCAATTGGCCATACTGAAGCAGAATCTTGTGGACTTCTTGAGAAAAAACCATGGCTAATGATTGCACCAAACATGAGTGGAAGAAATGCCTTTGTCAAACACATGAAGTCAAAGTATGATGCCATAACAATTGGATTTAGCGGATGGGCACAATCGTCTAGATTTTCTTTTGCGCGAGGACATGACTATTCCATTCCACTAAGTGATCACTGTGACTATAACGAGTTGGTTGACTTGGTAAAGAGATGTAATCCTGAGAAAATCTATACTGTTCATGGATTTGTGGACGAGTTTGCAGCTGACCTTGTCAAGATGGGTTATGATGCCCAGCCCTTACGTGAAGGATCCATTGATGATTATATGTAAATTAGATTTTTTTAATCGATTGTTCACTTCTTGGCTGATTTTCTTGTAGCACTTGTTTATTGGCGACGAGACATGATAGATCATGGGAAAGCAACACGTGATACAAAATGTGATTGAAAAATATTTCATGAATCCTTCCGTAGTGTTATCTTGATTTGTCATTCTGTATGATGTCAAAATTTGTAATAATTCAATTTACAAACAGTTGTGTTAAAAAATCAAAAATTTGTAAAAGATCTAAAACAGAGTTTGAGGAAAAAAATTATTATCCGGTGTGCATCTATTGCCCAAGTTGCTTGATGATTGGGAGTAAGAGTTTGGCCCTCCAACATGTTGTTCCAAAGGAGATCAATGTATGTCTGTTCTAATCTTGAATTTTCGCTGAAAAATCGATATGTATATTCTTTGAATGTTTTTACTGCGGGCTGCTGTTTTCCGGTTCATTTTCTTTTGATTTTTGCTGTGCTACTGCCTTTTTGGTGCTTTCTAAGTATGCAATAGTGGTTCCCAAATTCCCAAATCCCATAGAGTTGAGTGATTCTGACGGAACCATAATTATGGTATTTCCTTGAACCTTTATCGATTCATATAGCATGTTGGATTGTCTTAGAGCATATGCCACGGGATTATCGGCATATACTTTTGCTGCCTCTAGAAATTTTTGTGCAACCAGAACTTCTGACTCTCCATATGTCACCCTCGCGCTTTTTTCACGCTCAGCCTGAGCTTGCATTGACATTGCGGATTCCAACTCTTGTGGTATTATTACCTGACGAATTTCCACACCGGTTACTTCCATTCCCCAGTTGCTTGCCTCACTTGAAATTGTGGTTTTAATGTGTTGGTTGATTTCTTCTCTCTTTGAAAGTACATCTTGAAACAATGAAGAACCAATATTATTACGGAGTGTTGTTTGAGAAACCTGTTGTATCATTTGATTAAAATTCTCTACATTTAGTATTGCGTCTTTAGCTCGTTGCTCTATTATTTTGTAACGAAGTATGGCATCAATAGTTACTGGGACGTTATCTTTTGTCAGCATCCTTTCGGCTTTGAACTCACTTACTTTTTCTCTTATATCTACTACTAAAATATTGTCTGCAAAGGGTAATCTTGTTTGAATACCTGGACCTACTTGTCTTTGATATTTTCCCAGCCTTAGTATTATTGCTCTCTCATACTGTTTGATAATCATCAGAAATGCAGAAATGATTACTGATATGCCTAACGCAAGAGATCCATAAATTATGGGACTGTTGTTAATTGCAAGACCTATGCCCATCCCAATTATGAGAATCAACACTCCCACAATGACATGATATCCAGATCCTTTTTGTTGAACTAGTTTTTCTGCAAAATTAAATGGAAGATATTCTCTTGACAATTTTTTGCACCTGATATTGTTGGCACGTCCTAGAATTTAAAGTGGAACGCAATGGTAATAGGCTATAAAAAAACTTGGTATCATGTAAACTTGCGAATTGCTCTGTTGTATGCAACTCCAAACCTGTGTGCCTCGTCTCTTGCATGTTGTAGAACCTTGAGTGCTGGATTACTCTTTGGCATTATTATTGGCTTGTTACTTTTTGGATGGTATACCTCTTCGTTCTCTTTTGCAAGTGACACGCAAGGTACACTCACACCAATCGTATGTAGCGCATCAAGTGCTGCATTTAGCTGGCCCTTTCCACCATCGATTAGTATCAGATCTGGCATCTTGGACTTTTCTTCCTTTAACCTAAGATATCTTCTCTTTACTATCTCATTTATCATTGCAAAGTCATCTCTTCCATGCACCGTCTTTATCTTGAACTTTCTATAGCTTGAGGTATGGGGTTTCCCATCCACAAGACATGACATGGAGCCTACTGCATAATCTTCTCCATGGTTTGAGATGTCAAAACATTCTATTGTTCTTGGGATATTTTGTAGTCCTAGTTTTTCTTGAAGTTCAACAAGTGCAGGATCTGCACCCTTTGTTATTGCAAGTACTATATTTTTCATGATAAGTTCAATGATCTCATGTCTCTTTCCACTTGTAGGCACCAAGATGTGCACTGAAAACCCAGATGAGCGGGAGAGCACTTCTTCAAGTATGTCTTTTTTGTCTGGCATCTCACTTACAATGATATATTTTGGGATCGGGTTTGTAGAATAGTACTGGGACAGGAAACTGGAAAATGTATTGTCTCCAACTAGATCAAAAGAAAATTTGCTTCTGTCTTTTATCACACCATTTGATAAGCGAAAACTCATCAAATGTGCTGTCTGGTTTTTTATTTTTATTCCAAAATACTCTTCATCAGAGCCTATCCTTGGAGACTCCATTTTTTGTTTGATTTGGAGATTGGAGAGCCGCTGTAATGTTTCATGTATTTCCTTTGCCTTTTCATATTGACGGTTCTCTGATGCTTGTTTCATATCTTGGTCTAGCTTGTTGATAAAATCCTCCAGTCGCTGTTTGCCTTTTAGAATTGATTCGAGATCCGAAATGTGCTTTGCATAGTCTTTTTGTGCCTGTTTGAACTGACATGGAGCTTCACAGTTTCCAAGGTGATATTCAAGACACGCTTCTTTTGGGAGCCTCTTACAGATTCGTATCTTGAATGTCTTGCGTAATAGGCCAATTGAGAGCATCTTTGAGCTTCCATGTGTAAATGGCCCATACACCTTACCTCCTCCTAGGAACTGGCCTGTTCTTGTCCTTCTTGCCACCATGAGGCGCGGAAACTCCTCGTTTGTTATTCTAAGGTATGTGTACCTCTGTTGGTCTTTGAGTTCTATGTTGTACGGCGGTCTGTATCGCTTGATCATGTTTGCCTCTAGCAAAAAGGCCTCTTCTTCATTATCTGTTAAAACAAACTCGATGTCTGCAATTTTTTCTACCAGTTTTTGTGTCTTGTAGTTTTGGTTTTTTAAAAAATATGACTTGACACGATTTTTTAGATTCTTTGCCTTGCCTATGTATAATATTTTTTCTGTTTCATCTTTCATGATGTAGATGCCTGGGTGTGATGGGATTGCGACCTTTGATATGTCAAGAACCATTTTTCAAAATGCGTTTTAGATATTGGCCTGTATAACTTCGTGGGTTTTGTGCAACTTGCTCTGGAGTTCCAGATGTGACAATGGTTCCACCTCCATCTCCACCTTCTGGGCCCAAGTCAATTATCCAGTCAGAATTTTTTATAACGTCCATGTTATGCTCTATGATAATGATTGTATTCCCAAGACTTACAAGCCTGTTTAGCACTTCAAGCAATTTTTGGACATCAGCAAAGTGGAGTCCTGTTGTCGGTTCATCCAATATGTAGACTGTTCTGCCGGTATCGCGTTTTGATAGCTCTGATGCAAGTTTTACACGCTGGGCCTCTCCACCTGATAATGTTGTAGCAGCTTGGCCTAGCTTGATGTATCCCAGTCCTACATCAGATACAGTCTGCAGCTTTCTCTGGATTGAGGGGATGTTTACAAAAAACTCTAATGCTTCTTCGACTGTCATTGCAAGAATGTCTGATATGTTCTTGTCTTTGTAATGGACTGCCAATGTCTCTGAATTATACCGCTTGCCCTTACATTCATCGCATACCACATAAACATCTGATAGAAACTGCATCTCTATCTTCTTGACTCCATCTCCCTCGCATGCAAAGCACCTTCCATCTGCAACGTTAAACGAGAACTGCCCTGGGGTGTATCCTCGCTCCTTTGACAGCTCCGTTCCTGCGTATAGTTCCCTGATTGGTGTGAATGCACCTATGTATGTAGCAGGATTTGAGCGTGGAGTGCGGCCTATTGGGGATTGGTCTATTCCTATCACCTTGTCGATCTCATCCATTCCTAAGATGCCTTTGTGCCTTCCGGGTCTGTCTATTGAACCATAGATGTAGGCTGCAAGTGCCTTGTACAATATGTCGTTTACAAGGGTGGATTTTCCAGAGCCTGAGACACCTGTTACTGTGACCATCATTCCAAGCGGAAACTCGACATCAATGTTTTTGAGGTTGTTTTCTGATGCGCCTCTGAGAATCAATTTGCCTTTTTGTTGGCGTTTTTCTTTGTCAAGTTTTATCGCATCGTGATTTTTGAGATATCTTCCAGTTATTGATTTCTCACTTTTTAGAATTTCATCCACTGTTCCTTCAAAGACTACATTTCCTCCATGGACTCCGGCATCTGGACCAAGATCAATTATCCAGTCCGAGCTTCGCATGACTTCTTCATCATGTTCTACTACCAGTATGGTATTTCCCAAATCACGAAGCTTTGTTAAGGTCTTGATCAGTTTGGCATTGTCCCTTTGATGCAATCCAATTGTAGGTTCATCAAGAACATAGAGAACACCAGTGAGGTTTGATCCTATTTGTGTTGCAAGCCTGATTCTTTGGGCCTCCCCTCCTGATAGTGTGGAGCTGACTCGATTAAGTGTAAGATAATTTAACCCAACATTTTTTAGAAATTCAAGTCTTGAGAGCACTTCTTTTAAAATGGATTTTGCAATGTATTTTTCAGTCTCACTTAGCTGGAGATTTTTGAAAAACTCGTAACATGAATCAATTGACAAGTCACATACATCCATTATTGATAACGAGTTTATCGAGACTGCAAGTGCCTCGTCTTTTAGTCTTCTTCCCTTACATGTATTGCATGGAGTCTCCCGCATGAACTTGCTTAGCTCTTCTCTTTTTGATTCAGAATCAGTTTCTGCAAAATTTTTCTGAAGACTAGGTATTACGCCATGAAAAGTGTTGGTATACTCCCATCTGGAATCAGTTGACTGGGATTCGTATGAAAACTTTACAGCCTCAGCGCTCCCGTATAGGATAACCTGAAGTTGCTTTGGCGTCATTTTGTTAATTGGAGTCATCAAATCAAAACCATATTTTTTTCCAACATCCCTTAGAGTTTGTCTTCGAAATGATGAAAACCTGCCTGACCATGGAACTATTGCCCCGTCTAGGATTGATTTTGTCTTGTCTGGTATTAGTAAATCTGGCTCAAACTCCATCTTTACTCCTAGGCCGTGGCATGTCTTGCATGCTCCAAATGGCGAGTTGAATGAAAAACCTCTAGGTTCTAGTTCACCTATTGAGATTCCACAAAAGGGACATGCATTATTTTGTGAGTAAATTTTTTCTTCAGTATCAACAACCATGACATCTCCCTTTCCTGCCTTGAGTGCTGTCTGGATTGATTCATAGAGTCTGCTTTTTTCTTCCCATGATGCCTTGACTCTATCAACTACGATCTCTATGTTGTGCCACTTTTGCTTGTCAAGTGTTGGAAACTCTCCTGTTATCTCAATTATTTCTCCGTCTACTCTGATTCTTGAATATCCTTGTTTTTTTACATCCTCAAATAACTTTTCATAAGTTCCCTTTTTTCTTCTTACAAGTGATGCAAGAATTAGGATCTTTTTTCCTTCAGATTCTTTGAGGATTGATTCACAAATTGATTCTACTGATTGGTTTGAAATCTTGCGTGCACATCTTGGGCAGTGAGGTGTACCAATTCTTGCATACAATAATCTTAGATAATCGTAAATTTCTGTTATTGTTCCAACCGTAGACCTTGGATTTTTACTTGTAGTCTTTTGTTGTATTGAAATTGCAGGTGAGAGTCCTTCAATCGAATCAACATCGGGTTTGTTCATCATCTCAAGGAACTGTCTTGCATACGCTGAAAGTGATTCAACGTATCTTCTCTGACCCTCTGCATATATTGTATCAAAGGCAAGTGTTGATTTTCCAGACCCTGATAACCCTGTAATTACTACAAGTTTATTTTTTGGAATGTCTACATTGATGTTTTTTAGATTATGCTCCCTTGCACCACGTATAATTAACTTGTCATTCATTTCTTAATTGTCTTTGTATCCTTGCTAATTTATCTCGATATTCAATTGCATTTTCAAAATCCAATTCTTCTGCAAAGCGCTTCATGGCTGTCTCAATTTCAATTGCCAGTGTTTGCAAGTCATGTCTTGACATGTGTTTTGTTTCATCCAGTACGATTGTCTGCTGAGGAATTGACTTTATAATAGACGCCGGGGTGATTCCCATCTTTTCATTGTATTCTATCTGCTTTCTTCTCCTTCGCTCAGTCTCTGACATGGCGTTTTTCATGGATTGCGTGATTTTATCTGCATACATGATGACAGCACCATCTAGATTCCTTGCAGCCCTTCCAAATGTCTGAATTAGGCTGGTGACATTTCTCAAAAATCCTTCCTTGTCTGCATCTAAGATGGCAACAAGGGCAACTTCGGGAATGTCAAGGCCTTCTCTTAGGAGATTTATGCCTACTAGGACATCAAACTCGCCTAGCCTTAACTGTCTGATGATTTCTGTTCTCTGTAGATTTTCAATCTCGGAATGCAAGTATCTTACCTTTACCTTGTTCTTTGAGAGGTATTCTGCCAAGTCTTCTGCCATTCTCTTTGTTAGAGTTGTAACCAGTACACGCTGGTTTTTCTCTACTCGCTTTTTTATCTCTGAAATCAAGTCATCCATCTGATTCTCTATTTTTCTTACTTCAACTACTGGATCTACAAGACCTGTAGGTCTGATCAGCTGTTCCACAATCTGGGAACTCTTGTTTTTTTCATAATCATTGGGTGTTGCAGAAACAAAGATTGTGTTTTTTATGTATCTTTCAAACTCTTCAAACCTGAGTGGTCTGTTATCAAATGCACTTGGCAATCTAAACCCATAATCAATTAGAGATTTTTTTCTTGTATGGTCACCATTGTACATTCCATGTAATTGTGGCAAGGTAACATGTGACTCGTCAATTACCAGCAAAAAGTCATCTCCAAAGAAATCTAGAAGACAAAAAGGAGGCTCGCCTGGTGCTCTTCCATCAAAATGCCTTGAATAATTCTCAATCCCAGAACAATATCCTAATTCTTCTATCATCTCCAAGTCATACTTTGTCCTCATCTCCAGTCTTTGTCTTTCAAGCTCTGGAAGTTCTGTCAGTCTTTGTTTGAGCTCATTTCTAATTGACTGGACTGCCATCTTTCTCACATCTGCTGCAACCAGATAGTGTTTGGCAGGATAAATTTTGATTCTGGAGACCTGTTTTTTTACTTGTAGTGATACTGGGTCGCAAATTGATATTTTGTCAATCTCATCTCCAAATAATGAGATTCTGACAATTGAGTCTGAATATGCGGGAATGATATCGATTGTATCTCCCTTGATTCGAAATCTTCCTGCTAAAAGTTCAATATCGTTTCTGTCGTATCGTGCATTGACTAGTTTTTTTATCAATGTGCCTCTTCCAATATCTGCGCCTTTTTCTATGGTAATTGACATCTCTTCCCACTCACTAGGTGAGCCAAGTGAATAGATGCATGATACTGTGGAAACTATGATTGTGGGCTCTCCTGACAAGAGCATTGCAGTTGCCTCAAGGCGCAACTTTTCTATCTTTTCATTAATCTGCGTGTCTTTTTCGATATATGTGTCAGTCTGTGGAATATAGCTCTCGGGTTGGTAATAGTCATAGTATGATACAAAATATCCTATATTGTTTTTTGGAAAGAACTGTTTTAGTTCTGCATAAAGCTGAGCTGCCAAAGTCTTGTTGTGTGAGATTACAAGTGTCTTTTTTCCAGTTCTAGCCACCACATTTGCAACTGTAAATGTCTTACCACTGCCTGTTACCCCCAGTAAAGTCTGGACCTGACTCTTTCTTACTCCTTCTACTAACTTTTCTATTGCACTTGGTTGGTCTCCTGTCGGTGAAAACTCTGAAACCAACTCAAAGCTTGGATTTTCTAGCAAACATTACACATTAGGTCCTGTTTCAAATTTAAAGCAAATGGTAATTATGATCTCTTTACCAGTTGTGCTCTTCTGAAATTTGAAGGCCATCTTTTGTCTTTGTAATGCCCATCATGTGTATAGTGCTTTGTGCAGTTGGGCTATTGCGCTCTAGTATTTTTTTTGCAATCTCTAGTCTTGTTTTCTTGTCCCAATGTTGACCAATCTTGTACTTGCCTCTCATCGTAACTGGTACCACCTTGATTATTGCAACCTCTTCTATCACTTTCATATCTGGAGTCAGTTTTTCATATCCACCTTCTGGCTGGTATTTTTTCATCAGTTCATTTAGTGCCCTTGTCTTTTCCTTTGGATTTGAAACAAGACTTGCTTTTCCCTTGATAACAACGCTGATGTACAAAGTGTCTGCCTGTGATGCATCAGTTGGGGATGTAAAGTATGATGGCAAAAATTCAAGACTTTGGTCTACCTCAAAGCCCACATTTGGATTTTTTGAAATGTTTTCTAGTTTTTCTCCCCTTGGATGGGAATGCATGTAAATGGCATCGTCTGAGTAGACAAAATTCATTGGTATTATCTGTGGGAATCCGTCCTTGTCTATACTGCATACCCTACCTGTCTCTTGCTGGTTTAGGAATTCAATTATCTTCTCTTTTGACCTGATCTCTAGTCTTCCAAGTAGCTGCACAAACTCTTGTTATCAGAGATGATATTTCTGCGTATGGTTTAATAGATAAATGCAAGTGGCTCTAACAAAGGGTATGCAAAAGGGCTCAAACTATGTTAGTATGCTCATAGGAACGATCGTAGGCTCTGTAGTCGGATTTGCAAGTTATGTTTATACTTTGTTTGGTAATACAATTCCGTCCTTTTTTGCAGTCTATTTCAAAGAGATAGGTGCGGCATTGATTATGATGGCAGTCTTTGTGTTTGCAATTGCCTGGTTGATGAAGGCCAAGCCGCACAGAAAGCCACAAAGATATCTTGTCAAGGTGTTTGATGTGTGTGGAGTAGAGACTAGAATAGATGGCATGAGGGATGAATTTAAGACACACGATGTTGCCTGGAGCTTTATGAAAGAATACAAAAAGTTCTATCCGCTCTTTAACTTCGCACTGGTTTCTGATCTACCAAATTCTGAGAAACTAACAATATTTCGTTATATCTAAAGAATTTATTTTCTTGGATTGTTTTGGTCTTTAAAATAAGGCATTATGCTTGAAGCAAACTTGTCAATAGAGCCAAAATATCCAGAACCCCAGAATCTTACGATAAAGTGATTGACGCCTGCCTTCATGAATTTTTCAAATACTGGGATTATGTCATCTGGTGTACCCATTCCAATTGATGAGCGCGCAACATCGTCTGGAATTGTCTGTGCTGCTTCCCTCATCTTTACAATCCATTCTTGGTTTGACATGGAATATTCTGTAAAGTATTTCTTGAAATCAAAACCTGCAATGTCCTGAATTCCATGAACCTTGAGAACCTCTGGCTTGAACAAGCTTACCTTTACGGCATTTTTCATTTTTGCCCATGCACTTTCGGCATCCTCTGAAAAGTATACGTCAATATCTACAGCATAGTTAAAGTTCTCGTCTGTTCTTCCATTTTCTTTCATGGATGCCTTGATTGCCTTTGCATGCTCTGCATACAACTCTGGTGTATAACCAATTGGGATCCAGCCATCGCCATACTTGCCACATAATGCAAGTGTTCTTGGTGCACCTGCTGCCATGTAGATTGGTGGTGCTGGCTTGCGAACACTTTTTGCCTGCAAGCATGCCTCTTCTAATTGATAAAATTCTCCCTTGAAGTTGACCCTGTGAGAAGGTGATGAATCAAAAAGCAACTTGATAACTTGTAATTGTTCTTCAAATCTTCCTACTGGCTTGTCCCATTGTATTTTGAATTCTTTGAGATTCTGAGCTTCTCCTGCTCCGATGCCTAAAGTTCCTCTTCCGTGTGATACTCTGTCAAGTGTAATTGATGCTAGTGCAATGTTTGATGGATGTCGTCTTACTGCATCTGTGACACAAGTTCCAAGCTCTACCTTGTGTGTAACTGCTGCAATTGCAGAAAGCATTACCCATGGATCATTTACTATTGCCTTGTCCCATTGTGGAACATTACTGTGGTCCATGTACCAAATAGAATCATAGCCTGTCTTGTCTGCTAAAACACAAGCTGTAATTATTTGGTCCTCGTTTAATCCTAGTCTAGCAACGTTGAGTCCTTGTTGAATTCCAAATTTTAGCGTCATGAAATCCTTCTATAGTTGTCTCAAATTAGGTGTATTTAAGTCTAGTAATTTTGTGAAAATAATTGCTGATTTTGGGTCTATGTTAGCTTGTTTTTTGAAAAATATCGCAATGATCTAAATTTTTACAAAAGTGAAAAGATGAAAGTAGGCTAGAGTTTGCCATCTACAATATCTTTCAAAAGTTGGATGACATCTTGTTTTGCTACTGGCAATGGATTTGGATCCAAGTGACCCTTGTCTGTCATGACAACCTCGGCAGCTTGATCAAATGGTGCCTTTAATGTCAACTTGTCAAACTTTAGTTTCTCAATGACTTCTTTGAACTTGTCATAGAAGATGGACTTGTTGAATCTGTGTGCAACTGTAGTGCATGATGATAATGAGTACCCGTGTGGTACACCTTCATTTGAAAAGACATATGATAATGCATGTCCTAATGTTGTTGACGCATTTCCAAATCCAACGCCTGAAAGCATTGAACCAAATGGATAGTTCTCTGGCTTGTTATTCATTATTGCATCATATAGCACATCAAAGGCAGATTTGCACAGCATCTTGGTGAATTCATTTCCTCGTTTGCTGTCGTATCCTTCTGTTGCCTGTGCGCATGCGTCACAGACAGAGTTTTTGACAATTGCCTCTGGGGTTCCATCCATAAAGTAAGCATCAATTACTGCCATGTCTGCAAGGAATCTTTCATCTTGCAAGAGCTTTTTCTTTCCATCAAACTTTAGTACGCAATATGTTGTCATCTCTGCACCTGTTCCAAATGTGGTCGGGATGAGTATCTTTGGAATCTTCATCTCCATTCCAGCATATTTTGCAACATCAAGTGAGCTTCCTCCGCCGAGGCCAATTATTACAGATGGATTCTTTGGCTTGAATTCTGCCATGACTTTGTTTACTGTTTCAATTGATGGTTCTGGTTCTACTTTGTCATATAACATGTAATCTTGGATCTTCATCCTTGCAAGCCACCTGGCTGATACATCCGGTGGTGCAGTTGTAACAACAAGGGCGTTTTTTGGATATTGTGTCTCTGATAAAGCATCTTTGCCGAAATTAATTGTCTTTGGCATTCTAACTGTATTCATGAAAAAACTACGCCTGCTACAATTATTATACTATTGCCTTGGTTTTGCCTAAATGTGAAACTGGGTTTTCCTGGATATTATTATGACACTGATTGTTGATACTGCAATGATCATTCCTGCTAGCGGGCCAAACTCTGGTATTGCTGGAGCGTTCCCAACGTTAATTGTAAAACTTGCCGTCTCTGGTGGAATTGGTTGGAATAGTATTCCAACTACTTGTATTGTCACCTGATAAGTTCCTGCTGTCTGGAACTGGAAAGGAATGCTTACTGAACCCTCTGCAGTATGTGTAACTGGGGTTCCAAATACCTGATTATCTCCCTGCGTGACAGAAACCTTGTAGTCAATATGTTGCTGGACTGTGTTTTGCTTGTTAAGAAAACTAATCTTGAGCTCTGTCTGGTCTCCTGGATTTGGTGTTGCGGGATTTGGCTCAAAACTGATATTTAATGTTCCTGCACTTGTTGGTTTTACAATTGGATCTGCATAAACTGGCACCATAAGAATTGTCATAATTGCTAAAGCGACTAGCATTCCTATTGCTGATACTTTCACACCATTTCTTGACACAATAGGGCTTGTATCTTGTGATATATAAAAAAAGTGTAACAAAGGTAATGTACACTGATTAGTTTTTTTAAAATGACAATAAAAAGACTCTAAATTGACCAAATTTTATTTGTTGTATGATGTCATTACATGATAATTAGAAATTTTCAACCATTATCAACAAATTCTGCAAAAAAAGATGCCCTGTCCATAGTTGAGACAGGTCTTGGTGCTGCAGATCCACGACCATATATTGAAAAAATTATTATAAATGATCACTTGGTTATACCTGGCAGAAAAATCAATCTCGCAAAGTATGATCATGTCTTTGTCATTGCAATGGGTAAAGCATCCTATGCTATGGTCAGTGCAGTGGACTCGCTGACGCACATTGATGGAGGCATACTGGTAGTTTCAGATAAAGTTAGAATACCAAACAAAAAATTCAAAATAATTCGCGCAGGTCATCCAATTCCAAACAAGAATAGTCTAGTTGCAGCAAAAATGATTCTTGAATTTCTTGACAAGGTTAATCCAGGCGATCTTGTGATATTTTTGATATCTGGTGGCACTTCCTCGCTTGTTACCATGCCTGATGGTGTAACGCTTGGAGAAAAACAGGCAATCACCAATCTTTTGCTAAAATGCGGCGCCAGCATTCAAGAAATTAACTGTGTCAGAAAACACCTCTCAAAGATAAAGGGCGGCAGAATACTAGAGCGTCTACGATCTGATTCTGTATCTCTTGTAATGTCTGATGTGATAGGCGATGATCTCTCAAGCATTGCGTCTGGAATGACTTACTATGACAAAACAACGTTTATCGATGCTAAAAAGATACTAAAAAAATATCATTTGGAAAAACTTGTTCCAAAAAGTGTTTTACTGCATATAGATCTTGGTGTGAAAGGAAAAATCCCAGAAACTCCAAAGAAAGCAAAAATAAAAAATCATATCATTGCAACCAACAAGGATTGCCTTGACGCAATGAAATTGCGCGCAAAAGATCTTGGCTATTCAACCAAATTGCTAGACTGTCTGTCTGGTAATGTGCAAGATCTCGGTCCTAAAATATCTGCAACATTTTCCGGCAAGAAAATGAACTGTGTAATTTTTGGTGGTGAAAGTACGGTTGTTGTAACAGGAAAAGGAAAAGGTGGACGAAATCAAGAACTGGTCTTGCGTTGTACGATTGAGCTGTCAAAGAACAAAAAAAATACAGTCGTAGCATCAGTTGGTACTGATGGAATTGACGGAACAACCAACTGTGCAGGCGCAATTTGGCAGTCGGATCAGAAAATTGACAAGATAAAACCATATCTTGACAAGAACAACTCGTATAATTTTTTCAAAAAGTATGGTGGATTGATCTTGACAGGTCCTACTGGAACAAATTTGATGGATGTTGGTCTTGTGCTACGAAAGTAGCAACTTTGTTGCCTTGTTCTCGCTTGGATCTATCAATTGGTATCTGACATCAAGATCTCTTTGTTTGATTATCTGATCAATGAATTTCATTCTTCTTTCTATGAAAATGTCATCAGTTAGTTTATTTTTTACAAGACGATCAAACATTGATTTCTGATCCAACATGACTTTTACCGTGTCGCCATTTCTAATTATGAATCTGCCAATGCCCCAAAAAATTCCTACATGCAATGCAATATACTTTGATTGCTCTGGTGTTACAATGTCGTAAAAATATTCTGCGTGTATTCTACTCTCCTCGGATCTTGATTGAGAATTTTCAATTGTCCATGAGATCTTTTTTTGATCACCGTCAAAAAAGTAAATGTGTTCCATGTCAACATATTTACCAAATATGTCAATATATTTTCTGTATACTACTGAATAAGAAAAATGAAAACTTGCTATCGTGCTAGAAGCAAATTCCTTCTTTACAAATATGGTGGATGAGCTTGTTGACTTTTCAGAATATGATCCAGAGCTTGCTGAAGGACTCAAATGGATTGATGGCGAGGCACAAAAAAGAGGAATCACGTTTTATGAAATGGTGTTCCATGTATTGCACAGACATGATGTTGATTCTAAAGCAAAAGACTGGCTTGCAAACAGAAACTAGTTCCAGTGTTTATTTTATCAATTTGAATGATCACATGGTTTACCGTGTTCTATGAACTGATTTTGTATGTGTAAAAACTTGGTGAATTTCTTCTATAGTTTGCATACATTGTAAACGTAAATTATTTTTTTTGAAATTTTATTTTTTTTAGATGGTTATGTTGAATCTACATTTGTGTCAGACGTTTCTCAATTGATACGTATTCGCATCCTGATGGTCCACAATATTTTCCAACATAGACTGCTTTTGGTCTGTAAAGCATCGGCTTTGGTGCTGCCTCTGCAAATTTCTCTTCTATGATATGAGCAGTCCATCCTGACACACGTGATATTGCAAATATTGGCGTGTTAAGGTCCATTGGTATTCCTAGCATGTAATACACTGACGCGCTGTATAGATCGACATTTGGAAAAATATCTGAACTCTTGATTTTTTTCATCTCTTCTTCTGTTACTTCTTCAACTCTTTTTGTGATGGCATACCATGGCTGTCCTGTCTTTTCTGCTAGTCTTCTTGACAATTCACGGAGAACTTCGGCTCTTGGATCAAATGTCTTGTATACTGCATGACCCATACCCATTATTTTTTGACTTTTTTCCAGTTTGTTTTTTATCCATTGTTCTACTTTATCTTCAGCGCCAATCTCTAATAGCATCTTCATCACCTGAAAGTTTGCACCTCCGTGTAATTCACCGCTCAGTGCGCCAACTGCAGCACTTACTGCTGCATACATGTTTGCTCGCGTTGATGCTACCTCTCGTGCTGCAAATGTTGATGCGTTAAAACTATGTTCTGCATGCAATATTAGGCAAATGTCAAAAATTCTTGCAGTCTCTGTGTCTGGCTCTTTTCCTGTGAGCATGTACAGAAAATTGCCTGCATGATTTAGCTTTTTTGATGGCTGGATTATTTCCTTGTTGCTTCTAATCCTGTCCCAGCATGCTACAATAATTGGAATCTTTGAAATCAGATTGATGGCCCTGTTGTAATTTGTTACCCTGTCATCTACTTTTTCTGTATCATGCACTGCCATCATTGATACGGTAGACTGGAGAACGTCCATCGGGTTTGCAGTCTTGGGCATACTTCTCAGTGTTTTTTCCAAGCCCTCTGGAATTTCACGAGTAGCCACCAGTTTTTCTGAAAATGAAGTTAATACTTCCTGAGTTGGCAGATCATCATTGAGCAAAAGACATGATGTCTCCTCAAAGTTTGATTTTTTTACCAAGTCTAAAACATCATAGCCTCTATAGATGAGTTTTCCATTTATGCCATCTATTGCAGAAATCTTGGTATCTGCTACCTCGATGTTTCTAAGACCGATATTCTTTGTCTGCACGGGTTATAATGGAAAAAATATGTATTAAATTATTACTAATTTGTAAATCAAAAATTAAGCAGTTGGTCTAATCTAACAACTTTGGTAATTATAGCAAAATTTATCATGTTTTTCTTAGATATGAGTCAATGGGATGACGAATTTGTCCGTATGGTGGACAATTTTGTGGTAGAGACAAAAGATCCTAGAGTACTACAAGAGATTTCTGATCTTGACCGCGAGTCTAGGTTGCTTGGAATCTCGTTTTATGACATGTATTGTGTGGTACTACAAGATGTCAAGGGACACCAGACACTTGTTGCGGAATTTAAAACATACATGAGCTTGAAAAAGTCCAAGCCTGTTTTTTAGTTTAAATGAGGGTCTCCTATCCCATGAATAATCTATGGCAAGAACTAGAGTTGTCTGCGTTTCCCATAAAGAAGATGCTGATGGTATAAGCTCTGCATCACTAATTCGAAAAGCATTTGGTGGGGAAACAAAGCTAGTTGATTATCCTGGATTGATGAATGAGCTTGAAGCTCTAAAAAGTGATGAAAAACTAAAGACTCTGTACATATGCGACCTTGGCTTGAGCAAGTCA
>JAGWGU010000071.1 GCA_028867275.1 Nitrososphaerota archaeon | reverse complement strand
TACAAAACAATAAGCAACGATCTCAACAAATTTAAATACAATATACCGTGAGACATATCGGTTAAGATTGACTAAAATCGATCCTTGGCAAAATGCTCTCAAGCAACTTGCAGATGCCGCAAAAATTTTGAAACTTGATGCTGGTATTCATGAGATACTTGCAAATCCGAAAAAAATTCTAACAGTTTCACTACCAGTCAAGATGGATGACGGCAGAATCAAGGTATTCACAGGATATAGATCACAACATAATGACTTTAGAGGTCCACACAAAGGAGGAATAAGATATCACCCTGATGTTACAATCGAGGAAGTAAAAGCACTCTCAATGTGGATGACTTGGAAATGTGCTATTGTTGACGTTCCATTTGGAGGAGGTAAGGGAGGAATAATTTGTGATCCAAAAAGACTCTCGGCTGGAGAAAAAGAGAGACTTACACGAAGATATGCGTATGCAATATCTGAAATCATTGGACCTGGAAAAGACATCCCAGCTCCTGATGTGTATACTACTGGAAAAGAAATGGCTCAGATAATGGATGTTTATAGCATGATGCATGGACAGGCAGAGCCAGCTGTTATTACTGGAAAACCAATTCCAATAGGAGGCTCTCTTGCAAGAAATGTAGCTACTGGTCTTGGTGTTGCTTATTGTGTGAGAGAAGGTGCAAAGAAGGTTGGACTCAAGCTTAAGGGTGCCAAAGTTGTCATCCAGGGATATGGTAACGCTGGAACCTTTGCAGCAGAATATGTAGAAAAGATGGGCGCAAAGATTATCGGAGTAAGTGACTCTAAAGGTTCTATAATTAATCTAAAAGGACTTGACTCAAAGAAGGTTCTTGAATACAAGACTAAGCATGGCAGTGTTGTTGGCTATCCTGGAAGCAAAAAGGTGTCAACAGAAGAGCTTCTTACTACTCCCTGTGATGTTTTGATACCTGCAGCACTTGAGAATCAGATAACTCCACAGATTGCAAGAAACATCAAATGTAAAATAATTGCAGAAGCTGCAAACGGTCCTACCACTCCTGAAGCAGACGACATTTTATTCCAAAAGAAAATAATGGTCATTCCAGACATTTTAGCAAATTCTGGTGGTGTGTGTATATCATACTTGGAATGGGTGCAAAACTTACAAAGATACTACTGGACATTTGATGAGGTTGCAGGTAAGATGGAACACCACATTGTACGTGGTTTCAATGATGCATATGCACTTTCAAAGAAACACAGCGTCGACATGAGAAAAGCAAGCATGGTACTTGCAGTTGGCAGAGTCTTGGAAGCATTTGAAGCACGAGGCCTCTGGCCATAGAAATACCTAATACTTGATATCGTGGTAATGTTTTATGAGCAAGGCTTTTGTGGCAATACATTGTGAAACTGGAAAAGAAAATCCAATAATTAGAAAACTTATGGAAATCAACGGTATATCAGAGGTTACAGGGACTCTGGGGCTTTATGATATTATAGTAAAAGTAGAAGCATCAGATTCTATGACCCTTGAAAAAATAATTACAAAGGAAGTAAGAAAAATTCCCCATGTATTGACTACGATGACCCTGATGGTCATCTAGACACTGTCTAATTTGTTCCAAATTGTAATTGGATATTTCATCTATCATCTCTTTTAGATCTGATGTCTCCTTCTTTTGCCTCAATGTTTATAGAGTTCATTTTGTCTTTGTGTTATTATTAATCTATTATTTTAGATATAATGTTTATTATTAATGATCCACTTTATACTATGAATACTATTAATAGTTTATTAAAAACTTAATAACTACACCGAAGATGAGAAACCAGTGAAATCTTACCTGATCGCAATAGGCGTGGCAGTTGCAGTAGTGATAATTGCAGCTATCATTGTTTTATCAAATTCAAATGTTTCTCCACCAGTCAATCAGCAATCAAGTGCAACTCCGAAACTCAAAGTGGCTGCATCATTTTTCCCACTGTATGAGTTTGCAAGAAATATTGGTGGTGATAAGGCCGAAGTTTATAGCTTTCTTCCAATCGGATTAGAACCGCATGAGTGGGAACCTAGCATTCAAGAAATTGAAGAACTAAAGGGAACAAAACTTTTCATTTACAATGGAGCAGGTATGGAAGCATACATTTCAAAATTCATGGAATCTGGAGAATTTGCAAATATGACATTTGCAAAAGTCACTGATGGCATCACTTTACTAAAGGCAGATTCTGCAGAAGATGACAAGGAGATTCTAGCACAGGGTGGGATGGACCCACATGTATGGAACGATCCAATATATGCAAAGCAGGAAGTAACAAATATAAAAAATGCGATGCAAAAAGCCGACCCTGCAAATGCCCAATACTATGAAGATAATGCAAATGCATACATTGCAAAGTTATCCGCATTAGACAACAGCATAAAAACTGGACTGTCGCACTGCAAAAAAGATACTTTTGTATCATTTCATAACGCCTTTAATTATTTCTCAAATAGATATGGCATACATGATACATGGATTACAGGAATTGCGCCAGAAGCAGATGTTCCTCCACAAGATATCAAAAAAGTAATACAAATTGCAAAGGACAAAGATGTCAAAGTAATCTTTTCTGAAGACTTGGTGGACCCAAGACTTGCAAGTACACTTGCAAGTGAGGTTGGTGCACAGGTCTTGGTATTAAGTCCACTTGAGGGGATAAATCAAACAGAACAACAAGAAGGAAAGACATACCTGGACAAGTGGTATGAGAACCTACACAATTTGAGACTGGCTTTGGAATGTCAATAAAAAGCCAACTCACAAGAGGCATAAAATGCAGTATATTTCATGAATGTACCAGTTCTCTTAAAACCCATTGAGAATAGAAACAGAGTACAAAAAATTGGCGATTATACATAAAAACCAGTTTATTATTACATGAAAATTAGATATGGTGGAAAACAAATATCGATCACATTTCCGTATTAATTTAACTATGTTTACATGATTACAAGCAAGTCTTCAAAACAATCTTGAGGATGAAAAAATCCCAGGGTTAAAAGACTAGTCAAATCTCTCAACCTTCACTGCAATGATCTTTCCTATTATTTTGTCTGGCTGCATCCTATCATAATAATTATACTCTGATTCATTTTTTGAAACAAGGGTGATGGTATCATTTTCCCCAGGTCTTAGTAGCTTTGTATGAGCATTAAGTCCTGAAACAAAAAACATGTGCGGTACGGTGTCTTGGTTTATGACCGTAAGTATGTACGGAGTATGCCCTGCCTTCATGACAAGAGTTGGATCTACTCCTCCGTTTCCAACCAAACCTACGACATGAGTAGTACTATTCTCACTTCTGAATGCAACTGTAGTCCTGATGTCTTCATCCCAGAATATTATTACATGCCTTACATTTCCTTGTCCCACAAATACCACTATGAATATCAAAAGAAACATACTGGCTGTTAGTGAGATAGCTATCATCTTTTTATCAAAACTTTTCTGCTTTAACATGATTAATTTGTGCAAATCAAACTACAATTTGTATGTGACAAATTTCAACACTGGTAATCTTGAGATCGTTTTTAAGCAATCATAGGATGCCAGTTCTTACATCTAATGTATACTTGGACCATGCTTGTATCCAAATTCACTTTATGCTTAGGTGTCAATAGATTGTTGGAATAATCCAACTACTCTAATTCGTGGACATGGATACCAAGATAAAACATTAAGAAATAACTTTTAGAAATTTGACAATTCTAAATTTGAATACGATACACAATTTACAAACTGGAATTTTACTAAAATTAATAATGGTATTATGTTAAACTGTTATCTGGAAGCACGCATCAATTATGATGTGTTTTTGTTGTAGACTGGGGAATCTTAGATCTGGCATATACGTAGTCAAACACAGAAACAAATTGAGATGGTATTAAACTAATTTGGCTGAACACACTTACGGTATTTTTCTATTTGATATTTCAATGGGGAACTAAACTAAATGAACAACCTATCAAGAGAATTAAAATGAATTCTTATTTTTCTGGCCTGTAATTCTAGTTTACACTACTGCTATAAAATAAAAATTAAAGAAATTTCGGATCTAGGATGTGCTAAATGAACTTCCACAAGAGCAAGACTTGGTTACATTTGGATTGTTGATTTTAAATCCAGCACCCATTAAGCTCTCGATGTAGTCAATACTTGCACCCTTGAGATAGTCGACACTGTAACTGTCAATTACCATCTTGACACCATTTTCTTCGATTACAAGATCGTCTTCTTCAGATGTCTTTTCAAATCCCATTCCATAGGATAATCCTGAACATCCTCCACCTTGTACGTAGACTCGCAGAAATTGTGGCTTTTCGGCTTCTTCTGCCATGAAAGCAATTACTTTTTCTGCAGCTTTTGGTGTAATTGTGACCAATTTT
>JAGWGU010000025.1 GCA_028867275.1 Nitrososphaerota archaeon | reverse complement strand
AATACAAATGCTTTACCTCTCTTCCAGCCTTCTACTGGTTTTACTCTTAATACGTCTGGGCCTAGTGATGTACAAATCTCTACACAGAGTGCACATCCTATGCACATTTGTTCGCCTATATCTGGAATAATTCCAACTGGCATGGAAGTTCTTTTAGAAAAGATCTTAATATAACTTGCTGAAAAATGGCTTGTTATAACGGCGTTTGGGAATTTTATAACACCGTTAATTTGAGATCGGCTCATTCCAAATCTTTAGAATGACAATTGTTTGAACCGACGTTTTTTTATAATTTATTGCCAATCAAAGAATCATGGGAAGTAAAATTCACTGTGCGCACATCTTGGTTGAAAAGCTAAGTGTTGCACAAGATCTTAAGACAAGAATTTCAAAGGGCGAAAGTTTTGCAAATCTTGCCAAAGAATATTCGCTTGATGTCTCAAAAAAGAGGGGTGGAGATCTTGGATTTTTTTCAAGAGGTGCAATGGTGTCAGAATTTGAAAAAGCTGCTTTTGCGTTACAAAAGGGACAAGTTTCTGATATTGTGAAAACCCAGTTTGGATATCACATAATAAAAAGGCTAGACTAGTGGAATCAGATTTGAAGGTATAACAAGTTTGCAAGAGTCACTAGGCATGCTCAACACAATACCTTCTTTTCCATATTCAAGAAGGATTTTTTTACTATTTTTTGTTTCAACTAGGCGTTTTCCTGTAGGTGACAAGATCCAGCCTTCTTCTTTTTTGTATCGGACCATACTTGCAACAACAAGATATGATTTGGTCATCTTTGCTATGCTTGCAAGCAACATCATGATAGACATGACAGTCTTACCGAGATTCTTTTTTTGATTCAAAATATTGAAGAGCCCGTTTAGTGAGTCTACAACAATTATGGTTTGAGACAGACTTGCTTTGACTAGGATCTCTTTGATCATTTGATACAAAGTCTCACTAGTGGGTTGGAAGAGTGTTACATTTTTTTCAGTAGGAAGTATTCCTGAAACCACATATCCACTATATAGCAAGTCAAGATCCAGGTACAAGACTTCAAGTTTTGTATCTTGGACTAGTTTTGAGATAAATCCTGCCTTTAGAAATGGATCAGAGTAGAATACAGAATTGATGAGATCCTGTTCTAACATTGTTTGTAAATTTAACTTGGATTGAGAGTCATCACTAGGATTTTTAAACAATACAAATACTAACAGATTGTAATATAATAATGAATTTAGATTATTCCCAAGATTTTCCATACAAAGAAAGAATCTATCTAAACAATGCCTCTACTTCTAGGATGCCAAGATCAAGCATAGCAGCAATGAATGATTTTCTTGTAAAATACAACGAACTTGGTCCAGATTCAGAGGCTTCAGATAATTATGTAAGGGAAAGACTTGGTAACCTACGAAAAGAAATTTCAGGACTGATAAAATGTAGACCTGAAGAGGTAGTGCTCACCCAGAGTGTGACTGATGGAATAAACTTTGTAGCAAGCGGATTGAAACTAGATCCAAATTCCAATATTGTGATACGTGGCTCAACTCATGAGCATCCAGCAAATCACTATCCATGGGTCAGGGCTGGTCAAAGAGTTGAATTAAGAAATTTGCCCATAAACGAGACAGGTTATTTTGAACCAGATTCTTTTACAAATACAATTGATAAAAACACGGGACTTGTTGCTCTTAGTCATGCACTGTTTAACACAGGTGCAATAGTTCCTATCGAAGAAATTGGTAAGATACTTTCAGAAAAAAATATACCATATTTTGTTGATGTAGCTCAAACTGTTGGCTGTATTAGTGATATTGATGTAAATAAGATCAATTGTAATTTTATGTCCTTTAATGGTTCCAAGTGGTTGTGTGGTCCAATGGGTATGGGCATCTTCTTTTGCAGAAGAGATTCAAGCGAACTCATTGAACCACTTCAGGTGGGCGGAGAATCTGCCATATTTCATGAAGACAAGCTAGTACACAAAGAAATTCCCGCTAGGTTTCAGGCAGGTTTTCGAAACTGGTCAGGTGCCGTAGGCCTTGAGACATCAATAATTTATCTCAAAAAGATAGGAATTGCAGCCATCAGAGAGAAGAACATCAAGCTTGCTGAATTATTACGCCAAGAGATTGCAAAAATTAATGGTGCAATTCTGTATGGCCCAGAGGAAAAGGAAAAACGTACAAGCATAGTTTCCTTTTCGATTCAAGGCCAGGATTCAAAGACTTTGGTTGCAAGACTTGAAAAAGAGAATATCATACTTGCGGTAAGGGACATCTTTTCTAAAAAGATTGTAAGAGCTTCACCGCATTTTTTCAATACAGAGTCAGAAATTCATGCTGTGGTTGACGCAATAAAGAAAGGCTAGGACTTTTCTTGTTCTTCAATTACCATCATAGTCAAGGTAGAGTAAACCTTGTCTATCTTTCTAATCTTATTTGTGATGATATTTCGTAGAAGATCCATCGAATCTGCAGTTATCTTGATTATGATATCATATACTCCATACACACCTTGAATTTCATACTTGATGCCTTTTTCACTTCCAAGTATCTGCTTTATTTTTTGGATTATCTCAATATCTGAGCCTAGATCGGAGTTGATCAAGATATAAGTAGTTGGCATGATCTAATTTCAGTTGCACGATATTTAACCTTTGATTACAATTCAAAAAGGAATTTGTTGCAATCTTGGAAATATCATTTTAGAGTACAAATTGGAATCTATTTTGTTTATAGTTTTTAGAAAGTTTGCCTTCAATTGCTATTTTGGTGCCACAAAAATTGCAGTTGTTGTTATCATCGATATGCCATCCTTGAATATCAAAGCCATATCTTTTGACAACAATTTTCTTGCATTGCGGACAGTATGTATTTTCAAGAGGATGGCCGGGTACATTTCCTACATAGGCATAATTGAGCCCAACCTCTTTTGCAATCTCATAATGTTTCTCAAGTGTGGGTATTGGCGTTGACTCGAATTCCATCATTTTGTAATCTGGGTGGAATCTAAGAAAGTGTATTGGCATGTCAGGCCCAAACTCATCATAGATGAATTTACATAATTTTTTGGCATATTCCAAATTATCACCTACTCGTGGAACCACTAGGTCGGTTATCTCTACGTGAATCTTTGTTTTGCTATGAATTTCTTTTAGAGTATCAAATATCGGTTTAGGATCAGGAATTCCAATATATTTTCGTGAAAATTGTGGTTCTGCATTTCCCTTGAAATCTATTGTTATACAATCAAGAAACTCATTCATCATGTTGACTGTTTCTGGGGTATCATAACCATTTGAGACAAAGATATTGAATAGTCCATTCTTTCTTGCAATTACTCCGCAGTCACGCGCAAATTCGATAAATATTGATGGTTGATTGTAAGTATACGCAATTCCATCAGAGCCTGACTGTTTTGCCAAGTCAACTACCTCTTGGGGTGTCATGTCAGTTCCCTCTATCTTTCGTCGTTGGCTGATGTCATAGTTTTGACAGTATTTGCAAAGCCAATTGCATCCAGTTGTAGCAATTGAAAATATGCTGGTGCCAGGTCTGTAATGAGTCACTGGTTTTTTCTCAATAGGATCTACATGGCCAGCGATCACTTTGCCATATGCAAGAAGATCAAGCTTGCCATTGTTATTTGCCCTTATTCCACATAGGCCAATCTGATCTTTTCCAATTTCACAATATCTAGCACATGCTGTACATCTGACCTTGTCATTAGGTAACTTTTGATAGAGAATTGCTTCTTTTGCCGTCACATTACATCAACTAATTTATCATATAATTGCTGACGTTGTAGTTGGTTTTGGTTTTGCAGTAGGTGGTCGCATCTTTTGTATTGCATTTTCAAAGTCTTCCTGAGTTACCTTGATTGATTTTACGTTCTTCTCTTTCTTGTCTACATATCGTCTTATGGAACTCATGGCAGCTCTATTGCATACTCCTTCTATTTCTGCTCCACTAAAGCCATCAGTCAACTGTACAAGTTTTGCAAAGTCGATGCCTTCTGCAAGCGGTTTCTTTTTGGTGTGTATTTTGAATATGTTTTCGCGTCCTTTTGTGTCTGGTAATGGTACCTCAATGATTCTATCAAATCTTCCAGGCCTTAGCAATGCACTGTCAATAAGATCTACTCTGTTAGTTGCACCAATTATTAGTACATCATGCAATTCTTCAAGACCATCTATCTCAGTTAGTAGTTGAGACACTACTCTTTCTGTAACATTAGAGTCAGAACTGCCTGAGCTTCTACTTGGAGCCAGTGAATCAAGCTCATCAAGAAATATTATACATGGAGCAGCCTGGCGTGCCTTTCTGAAGACTTCACGAACTCCCTTTTCAGACTCACCAACCCACTTTGAAAGCAATTCAGGACCCTTGATACTAATGAAGTTAGACTCTGAGGTGTGTGCAACTGCCTTTGCAATTAGTGTCTTGCCTGTACCTGGAGGCCCATAGAGCAAGATTCCTTTTGGTGCTGCAACATCAGTATGCTCAAATGCTTCTCTGTGTTTGAGTGGCCATTCTACTGCTTCATAGAGTTCTTCTTTTAGAGATTCCAAGCCACCAACATCATCCCATGTTACATTTGGTACCTGAACTAGAACTTCTCGTAATGCAGATGGTCTTACCTCTTTTAGTGCATCCTTGAAATCATTGTCTGTAATGATAATTTTTTGAAGAATTTCTGCAGGAATTTTTTCTGCCTCTAGATCTAAATCAGGTAAAATTCTTCGAAGAGATCTCATAGCAGCTTCTTTTGCAAGTATTTCCAAATCAGCTCCTACAAATCCATGAGTCACCTTTGCAATTTGATCCAAGTTTACTTTTTCTTCAATTGGCATACCCCGTGTATGAATATTGAGTATCTCGTTTCTTCCTTGTTGATCTGGGATTCCGATCTCTATCTCACGATCGAATCTACCTGGTCTTCGTAATGCAGGATCTATCGAGTCTGGCCTGTTAGTTGCCGCAATTACAACTACCTTACCTCTTGACTTCATTCCATCCATCAAAGTAAGAAGTTGTGATACAATTCTCTTTTCTACCTCTCCTGTTACTTCTTCCCTCTTTGGAGCTATCGAGTCAATTTCATCAATGAATATTATGCTTGGAGAATTCTCCTCTGCCTGTTTGAATATCTCTCGTAAGCGCTCTTCACTTTCTCCATAGAATTTTCCAATAATTTCAGGACCGCTAATAGAGGTAAAGTGCGAATTAGTCTCTCCTGCAACAGCTTTTGCTAACAGAGTTTTTCCAGTACCTGGAGGCCCATAGAGCAATACCCCTTTTGGAGCCTCAACTCCCAGTTTTTCAAATAGTTCAGGATGTCGCATAGGAAGTTCCACCATTTCTCGTATCTTTTGAACCTCATTTCTTAGACCGCCAAGATCATCATAGGTTATTCTTGGAATGGAATTATCAATTGCCTTGGTCATAGATCCCAATTTGAACTCGGTTTGTTCTGATATGATAACTGGCTTGGCAGATGGTGTAGTGCCACTAACAACAAGTTGTGTTTTTCCACCCAACTGTGTAGTCACGATTAATGTGTCACCAGTAGTTAGTACATGACCCATGTAGTATGCTTGCATATACTCTTGAAGCCCCTCCTCACCTAGTTTTTCGATAGGTGAAAGTGTTACCTGTTCAGCTTCTAATGCATCTACTTTCTTTATTATGATTTTTTCCCCTATTCCTGCACCTATGTTGTGGCGTGTAATTCCGTCTATCTTGATTATTCCTGTCCCATAATCTTGAGTAGAACCTGACCAGAGTTTTACGTGACTTTTTCTATTTCCAACTAGCTCAAGAATTTGGCCAGTCTCCCATCCATTGTCTTCAACAATTTTTGGATCTACTACTGCTATTCCTTTTCCAACATGTCTTTGTGCTGCCTCTGCAATTTTTAATGCAATTTCGCTCATAATTTTATCACCATAAAAAATAAGGTTATTCGACCTGCACCGTCCTTCCTTGCGGTCGATCCTCTTCTTTGAGTTTGAACTTTACTTCCAAGATTCCGTTGGAATATGTTGCCTTGACAGAATCTTCGTCAACCTTTTGTTTTATTGGAACTTTTGTGTGATATTTTTTATCACCATTTTCTGCATCAAGATTTACAGCTCGTCCTACGACTTCGATCTTGATATCTTTCTTTTCTACTCCCGGCATTTCAGCTACAATTTTGAGAACTTTTTCTTTGTTATCTACGATAATATCTACAAATGGTTCTCTTGTCTCCGATTTTTGAATAAGACCAGGCTGAACATTTCCATATTCTTTGACCACAGGTTTTCCATCAGGTCCTATTGTCAGGGAATACCCATAGTAGTAAGGACCAAATGTCTGTACATCCTCAGAGCTGGTCATGTCGTTCCAAATTTTGTCTAATCCCTTGAAAGGTCGCATCATTTTTTGGAAGAGATGGTCAAACTCATCCCATTCATTTGTGTCATAATTATGCATATAATGTAATAGGTATGACACTATATAAATATTATGAAGTAATGAAGTACTATATTACATAAATTAATATAATTATCAGTATAACTTACTCTTATGCGAACCCCAAACCTTTCAGTTCCTGATGCAGTCAGAGAGATAATTACAAAAAACAGATCCATTTACGACTGCATCAAGATGGGCTTGATAAATTACACATCACTTGCAATAAAACTCCAAAAGGAAGTCGAGTCCCAGGTAGGAGGTTCTGTAAACCCCAATACAATTGTGGTTGCAATCAAAAGGTATGCGGACTCTTTTGAAAAAAAAGATGACATGCAAAATGAAACAGTACTAAAAAATGCAAGACTTTCTCTGACTGATGGAATTGTTGACATTAAATTTTCCTCAGATGATTTTGATATGACAGATGCAGTTGATTTGATGGACAGATTCATGAAGATCGATCCAGATTACGAGTTTTTCCGTTCTACTAACTCTTTTAGATTCTTGACTGAAGACATAAGTGGTGTAAGAAAAATTTTAGAATCTTTTTCATCACATAGGAATTTCTTTCAAGACGGGTTGGCAAAGATAACCATACACATTCCCGAATCCGAACACAGTTCTGATGTGGTTTCGTACGTGTCTGAGATTCTACATGATAACGGAATCGAGCTTTTTAATGCGTTTTTCGGACAAGATTACATAGTGGCAGTATTGTATGAAAAAGATGCCGCAAGAGCATATCAAATTCTAAGAAGAGAAATTTCTCGCTAAGAATACCTTTCTAAACGCCAGTAGCCTCTGCTTTTGTCATTTCTAGGTAGACTTTGTCTCCCACTGCAAGATTCAGTTCCTTGTACTCGTGCATATCAAGCTTGATCGAGGTTGTAGAACCTGTTTGGCCCATGCCTCCAGAGAGCATTTTGTTGAGGTTTTTTACCATGTCATCCATATTTGTAAAACCCATAACTCCTCCAGCGCCAAATGGCGACATTGGTGTGCTCTGTTCTCTGAAATCTTTGGATGTGGAAAGTGAGACTACCACATATGGAGCTCCATCTGGTGATGCGTCTATTCTTACAACTATGTACTCTTTCTTCATATCCTAACTTCATAAATCAGCATATTTTACCTTTCGCACAAATGTTAAGCTGTGTGCTCATGGGAATCATTACTACCCTTTTTTATCCCAGCCTATAACACTAGATGAGTACAATGTCAGAGACCAAAAGAATTCTTGTTTTAGGAGGAGGATTTGCAGGTGTTGAATGTGTAAGAAAACTAGAATCGTATTTTCCAAATGAAGGAGATGTGCAAATTACTTTGGTAAGTGGGGATAACTTTTTCTTGTTTACACCAATGCTGCCTCAGGTAGCCTCAGGAACAATTGAAACAAGACATATTGTAATTCCAGTTAGAACTTTGCTAAAAAGGGCCAAGTTTTACGAGGCCGAAGTCAAAGACATTGATCCTCATGGAAAAACAGTAACTCTCAGCGGTACAAAAGAAAAACGCGGAATTTTACTACATTACGATTATCTCATCTTGGCTCTTGGCAGCCAGACAAATTTCTTTGGAATGGACCAGCTAGAGAAGTTAGCTTATTCAATGAAAACCCTCAACGATGCAGTGGTACTGCGAAATAGAGCAATAGATATGCTTGAACAAGCAGACAATGAAACTGATCCTATTCTTAAGAAAAGCTTGCTTACTTTTGTAATTGTTGGAGGAGGATTTGCAGGTATAGAAACTGCAGGAGAATTAATGGACTTGCTGTATGATGCTAGGAAATATTATCCCAATATTGAAAAAACTGATATCAGAGTTATTGTTCTTGAGGCACTTCCAGCTATACTCCCAGGTTTTAATGAAAAGCTCGCAAAATTTGCTTTGGAAAAACTTCATGAGCGTGGGATTGAAGTTAAGGTAAGTACAAAACTTTCTAGCTTTTCAGGTGAAGAGGTCCTAATCGAGGATGCTAACCCATCTACAAAAGATCCTAGCGACCAATTTTCAATAAATGCAATACAGACAAAAACTTTGGTATGGACTGCAGGTGTTACTCCTGTAGATATTATAAAAAAATCAGTCTTCAAAACTAACAGAGGTGGAATTGTAGTGGATGAGTTTCTCCAAGCAATTGATTTTCCTGAAGTTTTTGCAGTAGGAGATTGTTGTTACATTATTGATCCAAAGACAAACAGGTCTCTTCCACCAACAGCACAAAACGCAGAATCAGAAGCAAAAATTGTTGCAAAAAATCTTCATGCTCTGATCACAAATAAGGAAAAGGAAAAATTTGTCTATACACCTAGGGGCCAAATGGCAGTAATAGGAAAACGAAGTGCAATTGCAAGCATATTTGACATTCATTTACATGGACTTTTTGCCTGGCTGCTTTGGAGAACAATCTATCTTTCAAAGATACCACGTTTGGACAAAAAAGTAAGAATCTTTCTTGACTGGACAATAGATCTGTTCTTTGATAGAGATATTGCTAGATTGAAAGTGATGCGTGAGAAACCAATTGAGGAATTCAAGGAACTTGACGAAGTGGATGATGTGTGGTAAAAATAACAACTGGTTTTTCACATTTTCATATTTCCAAACTTTAATTACCATAGTTTTGGTTCAAATTTACTGCTGTTGAGACAGGATTTCTAGAGAAGAAATACAATGACTTAATACAACTCAGACTTGCTCGTAGTGATGAACAATACAGAATTAATTATTGCAGGAATAATTGCAGCTGCAATTGGTGCCATTGTATTTTACATGAAAAGTAAGAAAAACAAACTTTCACAAAAAATACAACCACAAACAAGTACAACCAAACCAGATACAACTAAAGAATAACACTGTATCTTGCATTTTTTATTTCAATTAACTAGAACTAGTTTTTTATTTCATAGGTGATTTTCATAAATCACGTACAACATCAGTGAAATATATTGAACATTACAAAACGGCATTTATGGGAAAAGTCTATGCAGTTGGTGTCGGACCAGGATCACCAAAGTATGTAACTGAAATAGTAAAGGAAATAGTGCTAAGTTCTGATATTGTCATCGGATACAAATACACACTCAAAACTATAGAGGCGCTCTTGAAAAATAAAGAGATACATGAAATTACTATGAAAGACCAAGAGGATGCATATCAAAAGGTATCAAAGACCCTAGGAAACAAGACGTGTGTTGTTCCTTTTACAGGAGATGTGAATTTCTCAGAATCTGAAGTGGTAGACAGACTAATTGAGATATTTGGAGATGTGCAAATTATTCCAGGAATTAGTTCTACACAGGTTGCTGCATCAAAAGCAAGAGTGCCGACAGACAAAAGTAAGGTCATTACTATGCACATTTCTACAAGCATAGAGGAAAAGAAACTTGAGCTCCAAAAGGCACTCATTGATGGATTTAGTGTCATACTAGTGCCAAGACCCTGGCCAAAAGAGCCTTCAAAGCACTTTATGCAATCTGAGATAGCAATATACTTGAGAGAACATGGTTTTGATACTTCACAGATGAAGGTACACGTCTTTGAATTTTTAACTACCGAGAAAGAGACACATTTTATTGGAAAGGTAAAAGATCTAGAAGGAAAAGAATTTTCTGATCTTTCTGTAATGGTTTTTGATCAGACAAAGCTAGAGTCTTACATTAATTTCAAATAATTTAGTGCAGTCCAGGGTTGTGAGATGTTGCACCAATTGAATATGATGAAGTTGGGGGCATTGAAATTATCAAGCCATTCATCCAAGTGTATTGCGGATCGTAAAATCTGATAATTCCAGTATCATTTACTACAACCATGAATGCCTGACCTGGAGCAATTTTATCACTTGCTATCTTTCCATCAGGAGTAAATGGATTATCAGGTCTTTGTGTACTAACACCACTAAAAATTGTGTGCGCTATGGAATCATTATTTATCCAAATTATTGGAGTACCGGGAACTATCTGTATAGTATCTGGTGTATAGTATGTATTGTATTGATTATACGTTTGCTGAGTTGCTGTTCCTTTTGGTGATGATGATCCTGGGTTTATACTAATTTTGATTGGAGCAACCTGACCCGTGGTTGGAGCTGATGAAATGATAATTCCATTTATCCATGTAAATGAAGGATCATAAAATTGTGTAGAGCCTGTGTAAGTAATTGTGAATTGATAATGCTGCCCTGGAGCTATAACACCACTATCGATCCTTCCATCTGAAGTAAATTGAGGCACCTTTGGAGGAGCAGATCCTTTAGAACCTCCTTGGGTTGTAGTAATTATTTGACCACTCAATATCCTATGTGGAACAGAGTCATTGTTGGTTAAGGTTATAGTGGTTCCAGGTGTGATTTGAAGAGATGTTGATGACAGATATTGTCCATTGGCAAGATTTGATGCCCCTGGAATTATGCTAACTTGCGCAGTTCCTTGGATGACTGGCTGGGAAAGTGGCGCTATGATTCCTACCATAAATTGGTAATTAGGATCAAAGAAAGTAATGTCACCTGCTGTTTGATTTAGTGGAATACCATAGCGTGCTGCAGTTTTAGGATCTAATGATTGACTTGTATCAAAATTAGTTATTGTAAACTGGAATGATTGGCCTGGAGCTATAACACCACTATCTATCTTTCCATCAGAAGCAAAAATCGAAGTTGATTGATTAGTAGTAGTTGCTTTTGCAATACCGCTCATTATTCTATGCGGAACAGAGTCATTGTTGGTCCAAACTATTGTGGTACCTGAAGTTACCTGTACATTTGATGGTGAATAATGTACTTGGTTGTTGATATCAGATGCACCGTATACTATGCTTATGTTCATAATTGATGATGATTGTGGAATAGGTGTGGTAGTGGTTGGTGTAGTTGGTTTTGTGGTTACAATATTGGTAGATATTATTTTAGCACTGTAGCTTACTTTCATAGTTTCAGCTCCTGTTATCTTGCCTGATACGCTAAAGACAGAACCCTCTTGGTTGCTATTTACTATTCTCCCAAACAAATTGAGATGAATGATGTTTCCATTTTGATCCTGTGCATCGCCTTGGATGATAAAGTACTTGCCGTCCCGTAAGATTGAGATTTGCCACAATCCAGAATTAAGATAATGAGTATTTGCTATAGTAACAAGACCGTTATCAAGGGTTGCTTGCATGCTGCTTCCATTATTAGATCCTGTTGTAATCTGCAAAGCAATATTTGAATCAAAAATAGCTTTGCTTCCTGAAAGATATCCTGAGGCATCAATCAAGTATTTCCCATCAGATGAGAAATCAGAATAGGCATTAGGTAGGTACAATGTAGTGGCTGCAAGTCCTGCAATTACCATTAGAAACAGGAATACGTATTTCACTAGATTACCCAACCCCTTATTGCATATTTAATTACTAGGTATAATTTATCACACAATTAGGCAATTCCCAGTTAATTTTCTTTACAAAGTAGATTTTGGATTAACCACACTTGATCCAAATTGTTGAATCATGGAATATTCTATGAATCCTCCAGCAAGCAGCAGAGCTATAACAATTCCTATCTCTATAGCAGTTTGACGGATCTCAGTTTGTAGAGGTTTTTTTCTCATTATTGCAAGTATCAACAAAAAGCTTCTTGACATTCCTATTGAATATGCTACAAGCTCCATCAGGCCAAAGGGAGACAAGTAGAGTAATGCCAGTGGTGGAACTTTTGCAAGAGCTGGAGTTGTTGATACCAATGCTTCAAACGCAACCCCTGTTGACCAAGCTGCAAATGCACCCCAAGCCAGCCCAAAACCTGGAATAAACATGGGTAGTGCAACTGATGCATTGTGTTCAAAAATTCCTATAGCATCAATTCCTTCAACTACTTTTTGAAATTCTTTGAGAAATGTACGTGATTCCTCATCAGATAATTTACTTTGAGTTCCAATTAAATAAGATAAAGAGAAAATTCCGATGAAAATAACAAATACTAGAACTCTTTTTCTTCTAAACAATAACCCATTTTTAAGAGAACTATATTTGAGGTTGGTGGTTAGATCAGATTTAATTAAAAGTCGTATTATGAGACCTTGTTGAAAGAAGAAGTTTCCTCGGCCATAACTTATGCATTAAGTAAAGGATTCCAGATTCATCCTGATGCGTTTAAAATATTAGAAAAAATTGAGGTAAAGGAGCTTCAAAACATAATCAAACAAGTGGTTCGAGAAAAAGCTAAACAAAATATGTTTTTGATTAATCAAAGCGACCTCAAAATGTTTGTAGAATCAGAGATAGATGATAGTATTGAAAATAATCATGTAATTTTGTTTGATCCTACAAAAAAGGTCACTTCTGCAGAGGGAATTGAGGGTTTTCACGCATTATTCAGAGACAGATATTCAAAATTGCTTAAAATCATGATGCAGCGCTCACAGTCAAAGAAACTAACTCCCATCTCAAATGTGACAAATGGCAAATTGGATGAGGAGACCTATATCGCAGGCCTGCTTATGGATAGAAGGATAGAAAGAGATGTTACAAAAATAGTGATAGATGATCCTTCAGGATCAATAGAGCTATTAATTTTCAATAAAGAGATACAGGAAACCGCAAACTCCCTGTTGATTGACCAGTTTGCCATGATATCAATTGCAAGTGGAAAGAATGGAGGATTTTTTGTCAAAGAAATTCTTGTTCCAGACATACCTGAGCATATAGCAAACCGTTCAAAGACTGAGACCTATGCTGTATTCATTTCTGATTTACATGTAGGTAGTAAATTCTTTATGGAAAAAGAGTTTACAGAGTTTGTTTCATGGCTTTCAAGCCCTGACCCGATAGCAAGAAAGGTCAGGTTTGTACTTGTGGGTGGAGATATTATTGACGGGATAGGCATCTTCCCAAACCAGGACAAGGAGCTCTTACTGCTAGATGTAGACCAACAAATGGCAAAGGCTACAGAACTTTTAGACAAGATTCCAAAACACATCAAGGTCTTTATCATTCCAGGAAACCATGACCCAGGAAGACGGGCTCTTCCCCAGCCAGCAATTCCAGAAAAACACAACATGCACCTTTGGAACAGGGAGAATTTTTTCATGCTGGGCAACCCCTCTATGCTTGAGCTAAATGGGGTAAAGATATTGATGTTCCACGGCCAAAGCCTTGATGACGTAGTTGGTAGCACCCCTGGGCTAAGCTATGCACAGCCAGCAAAGGCCATGAGGGTTTTGCTAAAAACCAGGCACCTAAGTCCAATTTATGGTAAGAGGACCCCAATTGCGCCAGAGTTAGAAGACTTGATGGTAATATCTGAAGTTCCAGACATTTATCATTCTGGCCACATACATGTTGTTGATCTTGACATGTACAAGGGAACATTAATTGTAAACTCTGGCGCATGGCAAAGCCAGACTCCATTCCAAGCTAGTGTTGGAATCAGTCCTACACCTGGAATAGCTATTATTGTAAACCTTGCCACGATGAAGGTTTTTACAAAAGATTTTACAGAAAATTCTGATTAAGATTACAGAAGATCTTCTAGAGTTAGATCTTCCTTGAATGCTTTTTTTACAGTATCAGCATTTAGTGTAAGACTAAATTTTTTGGTCCTTCCATGCATGCCTTGATGAATGATTTTTCCTGTGATTAGTCCAGTCATTTCTATCTCACTTAGCATTTGTGTAATTCTGCGCTGAGTTAGTTCTTTTTGTCTTGTAATTTTACAGAGGTTTTTGTATGATTGGTATATCTCCCCTGTCGTATTTCCACTTGCTTTCATTACTGCAAGTATGAGCAGTTTTTCATGTAATGGATATGAATTCAGTGCGGTGGTTTCCTTGTCTTCTTCCATCTTAAGGGAGGCCCTTCGTATGTGGTCCTCCGTTACGGTATCTGATTGTTCGCGCTCGGCAATCTCGCCTGCTACCCTTAACAGGTCTATGGCTCTTCTTGCATCCCCATGTTCTTGGCCAGACATAGCAGAACAGAGGTTTACGGCTGCGGACCCAACAACATTTGGTATAAAGGCCACCTTGATACGCTCTTCTAGGATTTCTTTGATCTGCCCAACTGTATAATTGGTAAAGATGACTTCTTCCTCGCTCAGGCTGCTTAGGACTCTAGGATCTAGCCTCTCCTTAAATGTAAGATCGTTTGAAATTCCTATTAGGGTTAATGTGCCCTTTTTTAGCCTCTCATTGGCTCTAGTTAATGAATAGAATACATCCTTGCCTGACTTGGAAACAAGTTCTACAAGATAATCTATTTCATCTATTACGAATACCGTGTTTAGGCCATCTTTCTCAATTGCTGCAATAATACGATTGAACACTTCACTAATTGAAAGTCCTGTAGACGGTAGTTCTTTTTGTGATGTAAGGCCTAACTGTCTACCTAATTTTACCAGTAATCCATAGAGAGTAGTCTCTTCTTTTGCATTAGCATATAGTAATTGGATTGGAAAAGAATTGTCCTTTACTCGTTCCTGTATCTTACTTAGAACTTTTTTGACTACTAGAGTTTTTCCTGTCCCTGGCTTGCCGTAGACTAGTAGGTTTGAGGGACGTGATTTTTTTAACAGTGGTAAGAGGGATTGTGTGACCTTTTTTTGCTCGTCTTCACGATGTAAAATTATATCAGGAATAAATGAAAAATGGAGGACTTCACGATTTTTGAATAGGGATTTTCCACTTTGTGCATCATCTAATAATTTATCAATCGGATCCTTTGTCATAGACCCACACACCATTGTTTCTTCTCTGTCCACATATGGATTCTACTCCAAAGTAATTAGATTAGAATAGAATAACTAAACCAAATTTAGTATATCATTAATTATTTTTATTTTTATTTTCTTAAAAAAATTATTTTTAATAAAGCTAGAGTGGAAGTATAGGTGTGTGGGTCTTCCTAATATGAAATTAACAATTAGTGAACTTTCTGTTAACTTTTGGTCCTAAAAAGCCCAAAATGACCCCTTTATTTCCAGTCCAGGCGTGAAGATGGCTCTTAACATTGTTAACATCCTAAAGAATACCCCCTTATTTCCACTCTAGGCATAGATTTTAAGGATATTTGAATATAAAGCTCAAAGAGCCTGTTAAGGTGCCAAAAACACCCCTTCGTGTCCTAGGCAGTGAATGTTAACAAACCATGGTGTTAACAATTCTTCTATGATCTGTTCAAGTGTTAACTAATTACCAGATCGATCCCAATGGCCCGAAAAAGGATCAGAATAGACTTGGAGGATGCAGACGGAGCCAAGTACAACTTTAGCCTAGAGGGTAATGTTACCCGTGAAAAGATGCTAAAGATATTCGAACTAATGAACCTGATGAATATAGAGGAGCCAGATGCAGGAGCTCAATTGGATTCTATAGGGGCCAAAATATGGAATGTTATAGACAAGAACTTCCCCATAGGCAAGTTTACCTCCTCTATGATATTGGAAAAATATGAGGACGAGTATGAGGAGCCAATCAAGCTAAGCGTGATCTCCACCTATCTCTCCCGATTTACCGTAAAGGGTAAGGTGGCAAGGGAGAAGCAGGGAAAAGAATGGGCCTATCAGATACTAAAGATAGCCCAAAGGGAAAAGAATACGACTTAGGAGATTACTACCTTTTTGACCACTAGATGATCACCATCAATTGTAACCTTAACATAATCTCCTTTTTGAAGTTCAAGAAATTTTCTAAAGTCTTTTGGGATGGAAATCGTGCCTGCAGTGGTAATTTTGATTAATTGCTCATTAGGCATGTTATTACATTATAAGAACAATAATTTAAGAATTTAGTATTAACTAAGATTATTAATTTATAATGATTTATTACGACTTTGACAGAAAAATGAAGGGTTTGATGATTTGATCAACCAAAAAATAACTTAGTCAAAATCTAATTTCTTGGTCTAAAATTATTGAAATGCTAAAAGTTACTGAGCTGGAGCCATCTTGACGACCCCTATCCTTGTAAGACCCTTCTCAGTTATTTTGTAAGAAAATGGCTTGGTTGACATGTCTCTTTCTACCAAACCCTCCTCAAACAACTTCTTTAACATACGTGATGTGTGTTCTCTAGTCCTTCCTATTGTGACCTGGATGTCACGTGATGTCATTGGTTTCTCTGTGATTAATCGTAGAACGTGATCAGTGGCATTACCAAACTGCATATTCTGGATTCTTTCCTTTGGTTTCTCTTCTTTGACCATTACTGGAGGCTCTTGGTGCACTTTTTGCTCCTTTGGCTTTGGAATTTGTGCCTGAGGAATTTCCTCTATTTCTTGTGTCATTTCTAATGAATCCAAACGAATTTTCATGTCAATTAACAAATTTTCATAATACTGTAAGCGTTCTGTTAGAATTTTTGCATTTTCAGTCTCTGATCCCAGTCGTGGCTTTACCTTGTTGTATACCGTAATGGCTACAAGTCCACCAATAAATGATGCAAGTATGCCTATGATGACTCCTATGTCTGGGATATCTACTAACATCACGTTGTAACGTCAAATGATGTGATTTATCATATTTGAGTAAAATTATTTCACACCTTGCACATCAATATCAAACATCTTGTATCACAAGCCATCACATCCCTTTCATGAAAACGTGCCTATTTTTGAAGCCAAATTATAGCTTACAGGTTCTTTTTAGTACCTCTCGTATCACAGACATGACTTCTTCCTCACGTTCAGGAAAAACATCACTACTTTTTATCACAGAAATCTGCTCAGAGAGGCGATTAATCACATCCATATCATCAGCACTAAGCACGCCTAGGCCCCTGAGCAGGATCCACGAATAGCACAATGCAGTCAACTTGTCTTTAGACTGGGTTACCTGTCGATAAAACGCACCTTTACTGATAGTAAACTGAGGGTTTGCAAGGTCCCTACGTTTTAAAATAATTTCAATTTGTCTTTCAGTAAATAGTGATTTTTTTATAATTTGCCTAATAATATTACTAAAATTTTCATCTGGGGGATTGCTCATAGCTATACAAATCTGTATAACTATATTCAATTAAACTTTTAATCAATAGATATTCCACCACTCCATATGCAAAAGACAGAGAATTATCTTCACACTACTAGGAAGAAAAAGGGAACACTTCTCTTTGTGTTAATCGATTCTGAAAACTCTAAGGGACGTTCCGCTTCTACACTGGCAAAGGAAGCAGAAAAGAATGGTGCCTCTGCAATTCTGGTTGGCGGCTCATCAGCTACTGATCAACTCACCATGACTGAGACAGTATCTAGCATCAAAAAAGCAGTAAAGATACCTATAATCCTCTTTCCTGGCAACGTTACAGGCGTGGTCCCTGGTGCAGATGCAATACTTTTCAGCTCACTATTGAACTCTGACAATCCATACTTTATCTCCCAGGCACAAGCTCTGGGGGCACCAAGTGTTCTAAGATTTGGCCTTGAACCGCTTCCAACAGCCTATATCATTATTGGTGAAGGAACTACCGTCTGGCATGTGGGTTCAGTGAGAACAATTCCATTTGACAAGTCAGGACTGGCAGTCATGTATGCCCTATCTGCACAATTCATGGGAATGCGATTTGTATATCTTGAGGCAGGTTCTGGAGCCAAATCCAATGTAAAACCAGAGATGGTTGCTGCAGTAAGGAAACTTTTCAAGGGATTTCTCATCGTGGGAGGAGGCATTCGCAGCCCAGAAACTGCTGAAGAAATTGCCAAGGCAGGCGCAGACGCCATAGTGATTGGAACATTCATTGAGAAGGGTGGAAGTTTCAAAACAATTTCCGATATCGTAAAAGCCATCCAATCTGTAAGGAAATAACATGTCTGAAAACCTAGCATTGAGACTAAAAGAAGTCCCAATGCCTCAAGATTATTTTGATTATTACACCAAAATATCAGAAGAAGTCTTTACTATTTTTGAACAGGCAGCATCTGCCAAGGCAACGCTTGCAGATTCTTCTGGTATGGTCGAACCAAAGATTGCTTTTGATCTTGCAGATCGTGTATCCAAAATGCACGATATTGACGTAACTGACAATCTAAGGTCTCTCATTCAAAACACCACCAAGGAATTGGCTGCTCTCAAGCTTGCAGAAGAGATAGCTCAAGGCAAGTACTCTGGACCTGATACAGATCTTCAGCAGAAACTTGATCTTGCCGTGCGTGTGGCTTTAGCCATAGTTACTGAAGGTGTCACCATTGCACCACTCCAAGGAATAAGCGAGGTCCTTATCAAGAAAAACGCAGACGGCTCTGAATACCTCTCTGTATCATTTGCAGGCCCCATCAGATCAGCTGGAGGAACAGAGGCTGCCTCTACCATGCTTATTGCAGATCATGTGCGAAAGATAGCTGGACTTGCAAAATATCAAGCAAATTCATTTGATGATGAGACTGGCAGGTTTGTAGAAGAGCTTAGGGTATACGAAAGAGAAGTTGGAAGCTTTCAATTTCATGTTCCCGACCAGGATGTGATAAATGTCATCTCTAACCTTCCAGTAGAACTTGATGGCGTAGATACCGATCTAGTTGAGATAGTAAGCCACAGAAACATGGTACGAATAGGCACCAACAGGGTACGAGGAGGAGCCCTTCGTGTCCTAAATGATGGCCTTATTGGGAGATCTCGCAAGTTGCTCAAACTCATTGAATTATACAACCTCGATGGCTGGGATTGGCTCAAGGATCTCAAGGGGGCAATCCAGACAGGAGATGCAGATGCAGCAGCTCATAGAATGAGAGAAGTGATTACAGGAAGATCAGTGCTTTCTATGCCCAAGAAACTTGGGGGATTCCGATTAAGATATGGACGTTCATGCAATACTGGCTTTGCCTCAATTGGCATTCATCCAGTGGTTGCTGAGATACTTGACCATGCAATTGCTGTGGGTACACAGATCAAACTTGATGTACCTGGAAAGGCCTCCACTGTAGCCTTTGTAGATTCTATTGATACCCCAATTGTTAGATTGACTAATGGAAACGTTGTAAAAATAAGAGATACAGCTCATGGAATTCAGCTAAAACCGCATATTGCAAAGATTTTGCACCTTGGTGACATTTTGATAAGTTATGGAGACTTTTTAGAAAATAATGCCGAGCTTGTACCTACTGGATATGTGGAAGAGTTTTGGGCTCAGGAACTACAAGATAAAGTAACCAAGTACGAACCAAACGACACCGAACTTTTAGGCTATGTATCCAAGATACCGGATCTGGAAGAAGCATTTAGAATATCATTAAATTTTGGCATTGGTCTTCATCCACATTATCTATACTATTGGGACCAAATCACAATTGAAGAATTTGAAAAAATTCTCAAACCCACAAAATTTGATCCAGACCTAATCATTTATCCAATGGAGGCAAAAGATGTTCTAGAGAAACTGGGTGTTCCACATGAGGTTGCAGGCAACACTCTTCTCCTAAAGGATGTAGAGGCCAAGGTCTTTTTCTATTTGTTATTTAGAAAACCAATTCAACTCGAAAAAGATCTTTCTGTTCCTCAAATCATAACAAAATCATCTGGCATAAAAATACCAAACAAGTTTTCAACCTCTATTGGAGTAAGGGTCGGAAGACCAGAAAAGGCCGCTCTACGAAAAATGAAACCCCCCGTCCACACTTTATTTCCAGTGGGGAACAAGGGTGGGGCATCACGTGATTTGTTAAAGGCAGCAAAGCAGCCAAATTTTTACTGTAACATATACAATAGATTTTGCAAAAACTGTAACACCCCTTCAATTAGCATAGCGTGTCCCAAGTGCCACACCAAAACAAGCACTATCTTCATCTGTGGCAAATGCAGGGATGAACTTGAGACAGACCATTGCCCAAAATGCAAATCGCGAGCGCATGGACACTCATACCGCTCATTTCCTCTCAAAGATGTCTTGTATACAGCTCAAGAGAGGACCGGCGTTAGAGCCCAGGAGCCATTCAAGGGTGTAAAGGAGCTCATAAACCAAGACAGAGTGCCAGAACCGCTTGAAAAGGGCCTGATAAGGCAAAGTCTTGGGCTCAATGTATTCAAGGACGGGACAATTAGATTTGATACAACAAATGCACCCCTATCACACTTCAAACCCTCTTGGATTGGAACAACACCCGAAAAACTAGTTGAGCTTGGGTACGCTCATGATACCAACGGTAATCCACTGAAAACCCCTGATCAGCTTGTTGAGCTCAGAGTACAGGATGTAATAATTCCTAAAGAATGTGGAGACAGTCTTGTTTTTGTCTGCCAATACATTGACCGAGAACTTGGAAAACTTTTTGGACGCCAACCATTTTACAATGTTAAAAGTACAGATGATCTGGTAGGTCATCTAATCATTGGTCTTGCGCCGCATACATCTGTTGGAATTGTGGGAAGAATAATCGGATATACAAACACCCAAGTGTGTCTTGGGACTGCAGTATGGCATTCTGCAAAAAGACGTGATGCTGATGGTGATGCAGACTCTATCATGTTGTTGATGGACAGCTTGCTTAACTTTTCAAGATTATTCTTGTCTGCCAGAATAGGTGGATTGATGGATGCACCACTGCTTGTTCAACCTATTGTAATTCCTCAAGAGGTGCAAAGACAGGCTCACAACTTTGAGGTTGTCAAGGCATATCCACTTTCATTCTTTGAAGCCACTCTTAGAAAAGAAAAAGCAAGTGAGATCAAAGATGTTGAGATTCTAAAATCAAGATTAGAGACAGAAAGACAATTTCTTGGCCATGATTTTACGCATATGACATCTACACTTACTACATCAAAATCAAGAAGCGCCTACTCTACACTTGGTTCGTTGCTTGAGAAGCTTGACATGCAGATAAGAACTGCAGATATCATAAATGCAGTTGACCCAAGTGAGGTGGTATCAATGGTGATGACCACTCACCTGCTTCCTGATATCATGGGCAACCTCAGGGCCTATTCTGGCCAATCTTTTCGGTGTACTGCATGTGGTGCAAGCTACAGAAGAGTTCCTCTCGTTGGAAAATGTCTAGAGTGTGGCAATAAACTAATTCAGACCATGACAAGGCCATCTGTGCAAAAATATCTCAAGCTTGCAAGAAGAATGCTGACCAAGTATACAATTTCCCCATATCTCCGAGGCCGTGTGCTTTCACTCTTAGATGAGCTGGAACTAGTATTTGGTAAAGAAGAAAGCAGCCAATCTATTCTAACAGACTTTGCCTAGCGAATCTTGATGTAATCATAACCGCCATGTTTGCTTTCAAAGCAATAGCGAACCTTCTGAAAGTCTTTTCTAAATTTCTTGACCTCTAATGCAACCTTTTTCTTGTCTTTTTTATCCACCACTACTTTTTTGATAAACTCGGCTACTTGTTTCATATCTGATTCTTTCATACCAAGGCGTGTGAGTTCTGCAACACCCAGCCTCATTCCTCCTGGATGGAAATAGTTTCGTCCAGCCTTGATGTCTCCTGGTATGAGTTGTCTGTTTACGATAATGTTTGCCTTTTCAAGATCTGCCTCAATTGTTCCACCGTCACCAAATGAGAGTACGTTTACAACTATCTGGTGAGATTTTGTAAATCCTCGTTTTTCACCAAGTACTGAAAAACCAAATGAGTTGAGTGCCTCTGCAAGGGCCTTGGCATTCTTTATGACTTGAACTGCATATTTTTTACCAAACTCTAACATCTCTGCATAAGCAATTGCCTTTCCTGCCATATGGTGCAAGTGATGATTGCTAGTCATTCCTGGGAATGTGGCCCTTTTGATACTCTCACCATATTTTTCAAATGAGCAGATCATTCCACCCTGAGGACCAAACAAAGTCTTGTGTGTACTCATTGTCATTGCATCAGCACCTTCTCTTAGCGGATCTTGGAACTGTCCACCTGCAATGAGCCCTGCAACATGTGCACCATCATAATTGACAAACATATTGTAACTTTTCAGAAAATCTGCAAGTTCTTTTACTGGGTGTGGGAACAAGAAAACTGAGCCTCCAAACATTGCTAATTTAGGAATCTTGCCAGCTTTTTCAAGTTCCCTGACTTTGTCTTTTGTCTTGTCAACATCGATTGTCATCTCTTCAACATCAAATGGATAGAATTCAATGTCTAATCCATGGACAAGGCCTGCAGTACCTGCATGCTCTTTCTTGCCATGTGATATGTGACCGCCAGATGGAATAGAAGGAGCAAGCATGACATCGCCTGGATTTGTAAATGCTGAATAGATAGCCAAGTTGGCAACAACACCAGAGATTGGTCTTACATCCACAAACTCTGCCTTGAATAGTTTTTTTGCAAGTTCCATGCACTTGAACTCTACCTTGTCAATGTAGATGCATCCCGCATAGACTCGCTCACCCGGCCAGCCTTCTGCATACCTGTTGGCAAAGTCCGAAACTGTTGCTTCTCGGACTGCTGGACTTGTGACGTTTTCACTTGCAATTAGAGGAATTGAATTTGCAAACCATTGGTTATGCGTCTTGAGCATTGAAAGCACTTCATTGTAAGATGATCGCGGTGAAGAACGAGACATATCTAGTCCCGACAGTTTTCCTAATTTAAAAACATCGGAAGTGTTGAAAATTATCTATTTCAAGTGTAAAGCATTTTGATCTCATAAGACATAATAAGGGAAAATTGACCTCTTGCAAATATGTCGATTCAGTCTTCATCTGGTGGAATACCAGTAGTTATTCTAAAAGAGGGTGCTCAACAGACCAAGGGTCGTGACGCACAGAAAAACAATATTGCAGCTGCAAAATTAATTGCTGAAATTGTTCATTCTAGTCTTGGTCCACGTGGAATGGACAAGATGCTTGTTGATTCCCTAGGTGATGTTACAATTACAAACGATGGTGCTACTATTCTTAAAGAAATTGATGTTCAACATCCCGCTGCAAAGATGCTAGTTGAGATCTCAAAAGCAACTGACAATGAAGTAGGAGATGGAACAACATCTGCCGTAGTACTTGCAGGCGCGTTATTGGAGAACGCCGAGACTTTGGTTTTGCAAGATGTGCATCCGACAATTATCGTTGATGGTTATAGAAAGGCTGCTCAAAAAGCAGTAGAGCTCTTAGAAAAGATTGCAGACAAGGTTTCTGCAACTGACAAGGACGTACTTGAGAGAATTGCAAGAACATCCATGCAGACAAAACTTGTAAAAAGAGACTCTGCAAATCTAGCCGACATGATTGTAAAATCTGTACTTGCAGTAGCTGAAAAGAAAGAGGACGGATATCTTGTTGATATTGATGATATCAAAGTAGAAAAGAAAGCTGGAGGCTCTATCAGGGACTGTGCAATTATCAAAGGAATAGTTCTTGACAAAGAGATTGTCCACAGTGGAATGCCAAAGAAAATTGATAATGCAAAGATTGCTCTAGTTAACAATGCACTTGAGATTGACAAAACAGAGTTTGATGCAAAGATAAACATCACAAACCCACAAC
>JAGWGU010000024.1 GCA_028867275.1 Nitrososphaerota archaeon | reverse complement strand
TGCGTGGAAAAAGTAAGAGACACACTTTAATTCCCCAATAATTGGATAATGGAATGTGCCGCCGTAGCTCAGCCCGGGAGAGCACTCGGCTGAAGACCGAGCTGTCGCATGTTCAAGTCTTGCCGGCGGCACCTCTAAGTTATGATGACTCTGATGAACTTAGTATATTTCTGATATTCTATACCTAAAAAATTATAAATTTGACCCTGATTGTGATTAAGATGTTTCATCTAGTCAGATTGTTTTTCTATTTTGGCCTTTCTATGTTGCCAGAATGTCATCGTATTTGTTACAAGCAATAATCCTTGCAAGACATAGCCACCGATGATTAATACAATCGCATTGTAAAACGGGTGTAACGTAGACATGATTTCCAAATGTTTTGGAGAGATGGTGTTGCCTGTAATGACTATGCATGCAATAATGAAATTTGGAATATAGGCATACCTGAAATTTTTCAATGAAACTATTGCAAGTGCGATAAATGATGATTCTAGCATGATGGCTTGGATTAGAAATTTTGGATCGCCTAATGGTATGCCAAAGGCACCAATTATGCAGATGGATACAAGGACGCCAACCAGATACTTTTGGATCTTACTCATTTTAGTTTCAAATCTGATGTCATATTTAATAAAATTAATTATTCGTCATGACTCTAAAACATGTATTAAATAGGGTATTTTGACAAATATATTCTAGGTATAAAATGAGTGCTGATACTGCAAACTATTGTAAAAAAATACTGGCACTTGATCCAAAGATTAGATTTGCAGGCAAAATTGTTGATGAAGAACTGGTGTCTACAGCAAGAAAGGATGGTGTCATACCTTTGCTTGATAAAGATCTTGCTGCCTTGGCACATCATCAAGTCTCCGTAAAGGCAATGATGGACAAGATGTTCACTGACAAACTTGGAAATACTGACTGGATTGTAGAATCCAAAGGCAAAGTGAAACTATTGACAATATTTCAAAAGGATGGAATACTCATTCTCTCAACCGAACCAACATCTGATCACCATGCCATAATTGAAAAAATAAAAAATCTGAACTAGTATCATCTGGCAATTTCAATGACATGCGAAAATCGGCTTTTTTCCTTAAATCAGGATGAAATTATTTGATAATATAATAATAAGACAAGTTTAAAAGGACGATGTTACTTGTTGGATAATCGTCTTATGACAAAGGACAAGAAAAAGGAAGCTAAAAAGCCCGCCAAGAAAGAGGCCTCAAAAAAGGAACCAGCTAAGAAAGAAGTAGCAAAAAAGGAAGTTCCAAAGGTCAAACCAAAAGAAAAGACCAAACTCAAAGAGGACATAGTTCACGAAGATGATGGCATAATTGTTGTCGAAGATGATGCAGGCCTTGATAAAGAAGCAGAACTAGAGGCAAGAAAAGCATACCTAGAAGAAGCACGTTCACAAGAAGCAAGCGACGATTAGATTTTTTCTTCACATTTGATCGAAAAGACTTATCCATGATTATGTCAATACAGGATTGATGAGATCTCTCTGTCTGATCACTGTCAAACCCGGCAAAGTTGATCCTGTTATTGCTTCCCTGAAAAAAACAAGAAAGATCATCAAAGAAATAATGGTTGTAACAGGAAGGGCTGACATTGCAGTGGTTCTACAGGGTACGATTGACGAAATCAACAACATTGTAATTGACTTTAAAAAGATAAAGGAAATTGTTTCGACAGAGACTTTAATCGAAGTGGAGGTAGATATGGGTTGGTCAAAGCCGTAGTACTGGTAAAATCTCCAAAAAAGCTCATAGCTGCAAGACTCCGCATGGTCAAATCAGTTTATGATTCATTTGCAGTAAGCGGCCAGTTTGATGCAGTTGCACTCATAGAGGTCAAGGACTTGTCAATGATAAAGGATGTTACAACGGAAATCCAAAATATAAAAGGTGTAGAACGCACTGAAACGATGGTGCAGGTAATCTAGTTTTACCATAATCTTTTAACACTGCGAAGACTTACTGTGTACATGAATATTAGACACCTTGGAAGCGTAATTCTTGCGGTCTCTGACCTGCCAAGATCCTTGAAGTTTTATCACGAAGTGATTGGACTACCAATCAAAAACAGTCGAGAAAACTGGGTAGAACTGGCAAAAGAGGGTGCTGCAGTCATACTGCATCCAGCAAGTAAACCAATTAACACTGGAACATCTATTGATAATGGAATAGTTGTGGGATTGGTTGTAGGAGATATCGAGTCTGCCGTGAAAGAACTCAAATCAAAAAATGTTCCAATATACCGAGACGTTATTTCTCACAAGGCAGGAAAAAACTGTATTGTGCTGGACCCTGACAAATACATGGTGTCATTATTTGAGCCTTCATTTGATGATGGTGCAAAGCAAGCCCGTGGTTTCCATGGATTTGCTCCCCTCTAAATAATTTTTTTAATTTTTGTAATAATTTTGTTTACTGCGTCTGGTGTTAAAGACTTGTTAATTGAGATATAGTAAATCCCTTCTTTTCTCTGGAAAACAACCACTGTAACTTTGTCATGCTTGAGTATGACACTGTCCATGTTTCCAAGTGCAGTGCTTGCTTTGTTACGCATTGTAAGCATTGTTGAAACAAGAAAGAATTCATTTCTTGCAGGTTCGTTAGATAATAATGTGGCAAGTCCTGGTCTAAATATTCCAGTCAGAGTTCTACCATATTCATTTATGAGTCCTACATATCTAATTGATTTTGATAATTCTAGAATGTTTTGACATTTTTTTCTATGTTGTGTTATCTGTTCAGTCCATTTTTGACTGGGTGTTTTTTGCATAGCTAGTGTAGAAAGTTTATGCCTTATAAAAGTTGGAATTACTTTTTCTTTTCTTTGCCAAGGTCAGATTTCAAAGCCTGGTTTTCTTTTTTGAGTCTTTCATTTTCTTCGTGTAGTACATCGACTGTATGTGTTGCAACATGCATTGGGTGTCCTGGCATAAATCCGTGTGGTGTCATGTTGAACAGGCCTGCGGCATATCTTTGAAACATCGTATGATGACCTGAGAGTCTGTTCATCATCATGTCAGTATCCTGGACTATGCGGTCCTTTACCATTGCAGCACTTGCTATTCCTTGCGGAGGATTTGCACGTGGTGGCAATCTAGGAAATGCAAATGGAGAATTTAGCATATCAGTTGGGTGTCCGAAAGACTCCATCATTTTTCGCACATCATAAGGCCACATGAGTAGAATTCTTGCTGTCCTCTATTTCATGTTTACTCACAAAATCACGCATTAGATATAGTAAGGTGTCAAGTACGAGTCATTTTTTATCAAATTCTATCGATCGCCGATCCTTATAGAATGGCCCGATCGACATAAAATTAATGTCAAAAACAATATCAATACATTGTATAAAATGCAAAAAAAATATTGGTTCGACCGATTTATACAAAATTGTAATGTATATTGTTGATCAAAAGTTTACAGATCATCATTATGAACATGTGGAATGCCCTGACAAATTCACTGTCTAGGTATGCATTGCATAAACTTTGTAAGTTTTACCAGTCTTTTTGTCTTGGTATGACCATCTGTTGTCTGTCCACTCCATTTTCTCAAAAAGACTTTTCAGAGAAGGATGAAGTTTGTCGTAAATGTCATCGCCAACCAAGATCTGATTTGGTTTTGCAAGTGCAGTGATCTTTGCAGCAATACTTACTGCAGGGCCAAGTATGTCTACATGTGATCTAACCTGATCTGCACCATATCTGACAATCACATTCTCTCCAAAATCCATCCCTATCTTAACACGTAACTCTGGATAGTCATATTCGCTAAGTATTGGGTTTATTCCACGTTCAATGACATCTACCATGGTTCTAGCACAGTTTACTGCATTGTCTGATACTACAAGTGGGCTTTCTTCTGCAATAAAGTACCCAATTACTGCATCTCCGACATATTTTAGAACATAGCCGCCATGATGACGTATTACCGATCGCATCTCCTGCGAAAATGAACTAATTATTATTCCAAGTTTTTCTGGTGGAAGAAGCAGAGCCATGTCTGTTGAGCCAACCAGATCTACAAACATGACGATCATGTGCAATTTCTGTGCCACATGTTTTCGCAAAAAGGTATCAGATTCATCTACAGAATAATCGTACTCATATCCTTTTTTGAGCGAACTCCATACTCTTTTCTGGGTCTCCTTGATCAAACTCTCGCTGTCCAAGGTGCCTGACTTGCCACCTCCTAACATCATGTCTATGATGCTTTTAGCGGTAGTCTTTTCGTCTTGCTGTTGTTCTGGCTCTTCGCTCATTTTTTACTCACTCCAACGGGAAATTGGCGCCACATACTGGGCATACTCCTCTTTCTCCCTTGTATTTTATATCAAAGTATTGTATTATCTCTACGTTACAATTCCAGCAGATTATCTTCTTAAACGATGATTTTGTCACTTGTCTCTCTACCTGCTAAAATGGTTTTATAGAGTATTTAAAGTACATACCGATTTTATGTGGAAGATTTTAAAAAGATTTAATGCAGATACCTACCGGTAATCCAGATCCTTTCATAAAATCAATGAGTGATAAAGCCGAGAGCATTAGAATTTTGTACCTTGAACACATTACTGCTCTTACAAAAAAAGTTCCGCTAAAGGTAATGCTGGGCGATGGCACTGTAACAGACCAAGAATCATTTGATCCTGCGCTTGTAAGGCGATTTTTTGAAAATGTCTTAAAAAAACTACCCGAGTGGGTCAATCAAGGAGTCTCTGCAACAGCTGAAAAAGACCTACGAAGAAGTTTCATAAAATTTGAGATAAAGGAAGGAAATTATCTACTTTCTGCACATATGTCGTTACAGTATCACGCATTATTGTTTTACAAGCTTGATCATCGCGTAATTGAAATTCAAAAGGAACTCTCAGACATATCTGACATGATTACAAAACTTCAGGTTCAGGTGGGACCAGAAAATGACAAGATAATAGAAGAAAAGTTGCGACAAGAAGGATACAAAACAATGGATGAACAAAAACTGTTTGAAGTATTGTTTAATCGCGAAGACATTACGCAAGATATTGTAAAATCAATTGAGGTGTCTCATGCAGAACATACAAAGCTTGTATCAAACAGAGACAGACTGTTTGGAGAACTTGATAATATGCTAATAGAAGTATATCATACCACTCCTGTATTAATTGATGAAAACAAAATGATTGCTGCAGAAGAAGGCTGTCTGTGCAATTTCAATTTAGAATATCTTAAGAATGATACAAGGCAGGGAAACATAAACCTGGCAAGAATTTCTGAGCAGACAAAGACAAACCTGTTGGCACTACTTGATAGTATCATAAAAATTCTAAAAAATTAAAAAATTGTTTATATCAAAGTATTCTTAAAAATCTAATACAATCAGTCAAGGGGTCGTCGTATCATGGTGCCATAGTTTGGGGAGTTGACACCGCGTGACGTTGAATACCCCTTGACTTAGATCTGACATGTTCTCAGAATATTATTTAGCCCTTTTTGATCCTTGAAAATTTTATTGATTTATCATGTAATTATGGGATTTTTGGTTAAAATAGATAAATATAATCAAAAATAACTATCGATTTTTTGGTCAATATGGTCCAAAAAACCAAATATACCAAGATGGGACTGGAAATTCTGTTGAATGTAACTTTTGAAGATATAATAAAATCACAAAAAATACAACGTAATGTAATTCGCAGAACACCGCTCGAAAGTTCACATTCATTTAGTGTGATGACAGGTTCCAAGGTGTATCTAAAATCAGAGTGTCTACAAAAAACTGGCTCATTCAAGTTCAGGGGAGCATATGCCAAAATTGCAAGCCTTTCAAAAGATGAAAAGAAAAAAGGTGTGATTGCAGCATCTGCAGGAAACCATGCACAGGGGGTTGCATATGCATCATCACTTGAAAAAATCCCCTGCACAATTGTAATGCCAGTGACAGCTTCACCTGCTAAAGTTTCTGCTACTAGATCATATGGAGCAAACGTAATTTTAGAAGGTGCAATCTATGACGAGTCTTCTGCAAAGGCTGCAGACATTGCACAACAAACTGGTGCTACAATGGTTCATGCTTTTGATGACGAAACAGTGATAGCTGCACAAGGAGTGATAGGACTTGAAATAATGGAGGATCTCCCGGATGTTGACGAGATTTATGTTCCAATAGGCGGAGGAGGACTTGCGGCAGGGATACTAAAGGCAGTCAAGACGAAAAAACCAAAGGTCAAGGTAATTGGTGTCCAATCATCAGGTTTTCCTGCAATGAAAAAATCATTTGATGTTGGCAAGTTACAATCAGTATCAGGCCATCGGACTATCGCAGATGGTATATCTGTGAAAACTCCGGGCCAGTCCACATTTAAAATCATAAACGAATTGATTGATGACATTGTTCTTGTTGATGATTCTGCAATAGTCAAGGCAATGTTTCTACTGATGGAAAGATCAAAGACAGTAGTGGAACCCGCTGGCGCTGTTGGACTAGCTTATCTTCTTGATAAAAAGCCTGCCAAAGGCAAAAAGGTGGTCTCAATTTTATCTGGAGGGAACGTGGACATGTATCTATTAGGCCAGATTGTGGCAAAAGGACTCACAGAAATGGGAAGGATGGTCAAGATCTTTATCCTTTTGACTGACAAGCCAGGTGCCCTCAAGGAAGTAATCGACCAGATATCATCGCTGAGTGTAAATATCGTGGACGTGATTCATGATAGGCTAAGCTCGAGCATACCTGCAGGTACTGCGGGAGTTACATTGAGCCTTGAGACTCAGGATCAGGCACATGCACAACAGTTGATACACTTTTTGAAGAAAAAGAACATTCAGTTTAAGGTAGTTACCTAATCTAGAAAAATAATTACTACTCTCATACGCTCAAGTTTTAATCCGTAAACTTGGGTTTTGTGGCATATTATGATGCATGATTGGCTAGTGACAGAATGTTGAATGTTAAAATTATTCCAACAAAAATACATGCTACTATTGTTGTGATTTTTTTGTTGACAAATTCTCCCATCACTTTTTTGTTCATTGTAAGTATTACTACAGGTATTACTGCAAGCGGTATCATCATGCTCAAAATAAATTGACTGTATACTAGGATGTGTAAAGGATCAAAGCCAATCAATATGGCCACAGTTGTTGGAATGACATTTACGAATCTTGTAATTATCCTTCTCAACCAGACATTGACTTTTTTTCCTAGGAATCCTTCCATAATTATCTGACCCGATATTGTTCCAGCTGCAGATGATGCAATCCCTGATGACAACAATGTGATCAAGAAAACTACTCCTGATGACAATCCAAATAATGGTACAAGTGTTCTGTATGCTTCAGAGATTGATTGGATTTGCGAATTGTTTGGGTAGAATGCAACTGCTGCCATTAGTAAAATTGCGGCATTTACAAGAGCTGCAATTGTGAGCAAAAATACTGTCTCTGCAAGATGTAGTCTTCTCATCTTCTTTCTTTCCTCCAATGTCTTTCCTCCTGCCTTTTGCTTTGTAAGAAAAGAATGCAAAAATACAACATGTGGCATTACTGTTGCACCGATTATGCCTACTGCAACAAACAATGCATCCGAGTTTACAAAGTGAGGTGAAAATGACCCTGAAATTATTCCATGAATATTTGGCGGTGCTGCCCACAACTCATAGATGTAACCAAAACTTATGATTGAAACAAAAAGCAAGAATAGCTGTTCTAGTACTCTGAATCTTCTAGATGTGAGTGCCAATATGATTATGACATCTGCTGCCCCAAAGATTGCTGCATAGAGTATTGGTACCCCAAATAACAGGTTTAGTGCAATCACTGTTCCCAAATACTCTGCAAGGTCAGTTGCAGCAACAGCTACTTCTATGCTCAACCAATATGGTATGATAAACAACCTCTTGCCTAATCTTTCTCGCAAAACCTCGGCAAGACTTTTCTCAGTCGCAATGCCTAGTTTTCCAGAAAGATATTGGACTAGCATTGCCATGGCGCTTGAAAGCCAGACTATCCAGAGCAATGAATATCCAAAAGCGGCTCCGCCTTGAAGGTCAGTTCCATAATTTCCAGGATCAATGTATGCAATGCTCACAATTAATGCAGGTCCTGAATATGCTACGAATCTTCTAAGAAAACCTGAAAAATTAGACAGTCTTGAATTAAATGTCATGTGGTTATGACTCGTGGTGTTTTCATCTTCATATAAAAGTTAGCTAGGGCTAACTTAGTTAGTTTGATCTAAATCTGCGAAAAACAATTTTTCAAAATGATTAATAGACAACAAAACAAACGACAACAAGTTGGTCTCAAAGAACAACTGGAAAGGCAAGTCTAATCTTACATGGTCTGACATAGAATCACAAGTTGCCATGCTTGCAACCAAGATACGAAAAAGTGGTTTTGAGTTTGATACAATTGCTACTGTATCAAGGGGTGGCCTGGTGCCTGCAAGGCTAGTTGCCGATCATTTCAATATCAAGAAAATTTTGGTAGACAAAAACAAGATTCCTCCTAGAACACTTTTTGTTGATGACATTTACGATTCAGGAAATACATTTGATAAAATATTTCCCCTTGTTATGGAGCCTAAAAATTTTTTATATGCTACGCTGGTCGCAAGAAAAGGAATGAAATATCCAAGACAACTAGTATATGCTGAAAAAACCCAAGGCCAGGAATACATAGTGTTTCCATGGGAGAAACTAGAGTCCAAAAGAGAATCTACACGCATCAAGGATTAAGTATTACAATGGTATTTGCATGGCATGAATCCATTTGCATGCTCAAAATGTTTTGTAGGGTACAGACCGGGAGAATTGATATCCTGCCAGAAATGCAGCCAGGAATTTTGTGGTACCTGTTTTAAGCAACACGCCCACTAGGCAAATCAAAAAATAAGTAGTGGTCATGGACCAACCATTTCATAATGGAATTTGGTGGAGATGATGTAGACACACTTGCTTTGATGTTTGACAAACTACAGTATATCTTCCGTGGATATGATCCGTACATTCAGGCATTCACAGAAATGTATGAACTCTACAAGCAAGGCAAGCTGTCTGAAAGGGATTATTATTATGGCATAACTGATGCAGTTCTCAAGTATTCTGCTTTGGATTTTCTAGGGTTAAAGGCCATGTTTGAGATAAAAAAGGCGCTAAACAGGATGAATAATCCTCCATCAGCACGTTCTTCAACATCTGGTTTGACAACTAGGAATACGTCTGACCAACCAACAACTGGCTCTCAAAACTCTGTTACATCATTTATTTCAACAAAGAGTCTTCCAAGCAGGGATTATGTTGTGAACAAAATACCTGAAGACAAAAAAAGGTGTACATCTTGTGGTAAAACCATGTCCAAGATGGCAAAATTTTGTACAATCTGCGGAAACAAGATGTGATACAACTTGATAATTCAAGAACTAAATAATCCCACTTTGAAAAATAAATCTGGATCGGTAGTCTAGCCTGGTTAGGATATCGCACTCACACTGCGGGGGTCGCTGGTTCAAATCCGGCCCGATCCACTACTTTCTAAACTAAAAGAATTCACTGGCTATTTTTTACAGATGTTGTACCTCCAACCTCAAGAAATGAATTTCGGGTATATGCATGTCTTGTGCATCATTGACATCGGTAACCTTGTTACTGAACAAGGTGGCACAATTCTTTATATTGACTTTTCAGTAATTACGGCATGAATACACAGAACCTAGTAGCACACAAAAAGATGCTTGCTATCATAATTGGTGCGGCAATACTTGCCACAGCAGGAATGTCAGCAGCATCTGCACAGACTACAGGTACAACAAACACACCACCACAAATCCAAGGTTCAATCAACATTGAACAGTTACTTTTGTCAAAAGTAACGGTAAGCTTCACTGATGCAGCAAACACTGCAGCAGGTGCAGTAACCAATGGCAAAGTAATTGGTGGAAGCTTGAAACAAATGCAAGGTTCTCTTGTATATGCCTTCCAAGTAATTGACGACAAGAACGTGGTATATTCCGTGATTGTCGATCCTTCAAATGGAACAGTGCTCTACACCTCACCAGGTCACGCATTTCACATGGGTGGCTTTGGCATGGGTCATGGAGGAATGAAAGGCGGTTTCAAACATGGTGGAGAAGGATGGAATAAACAATCAGCTCCATCCACCAACACAACCCCTTCTTCTGGAACACAATAGTTCCAAAAGAAACTCTTTTTCCTTTTTATTTGTCTGTACACAATATTCCATAATACCAATAAACCGCATTTTTCATAATCGTGATTCTTTATCTGTTGGAAGAAAATTTATGCACAAATGGATTCTATAATAAAACAATCTGAATGATTTTGGAGGCATACTAATAATACATACTATCACTGATTCAGTATATTGAACAAATACATTACAATCGTCATAGTTATAGTTATCGCGATTTCAGCATTTGCAATTGGACGTAATGTTGGCAGTTCAACGGTTTCACCAAGTGAAATTTCAAATACTTTTTCCTGGCCAAATGTTCACCAAAATGTAGGGACGGATTTTAATCCAACAATAAAGTCGCCAGAAATTGAAAATGGCTCATTTATTCATCCATTTGCCGTCGTTATTGGAGATTGTCATATTGGTAAGATGGTATTGATGGCTCCAACGTCTGTTTGTAGAGGGGATGAAGGGACTCCCATATACATAGCAGATTATTCCAACGTTCAAGATGGTGTGATTTTGCATGCACTGGAGACTACATTGGATGGGAAAAACATTGATGGAAGAAGATTCTCTGAAAATGGTGATAGATTGTTAGCAAATGATTCTAGATTTGATCAAGGATATGCAATATTTGTAGGCAATAAGGTAAGTCTTGCACATGATTCCATGGTGCATGGACCTGCTTGGATTGGTAATAATACCTTTGTAGGTATGAAGAGCCTCATATTTGATGCAAAAATTGGAAGTAACGTGGCAATTGGTGTTTCAAGTACCATAACAGGAGGCGTGGTTATAGCAGACAACAAATTTGTTGCACCCGGAAGTGTAATTGCTACACAGCAGCAAGCTGACGCTTTACCTTCTCGCATAGGAAGTCCATATGAAAACATCAATAATGCTGTAATACATGTTAACGAGAATCTTGCAGATGCATATAATCACCAAGATATTGAAAAAATAAAATATTATAGAGAGGTACTGATGGAAGAAGAAGGGCTCTTAACTACAAAACCTCTGCCATGAGCTCGCGCATTATTCCTTATTTGTTAAAAACCATAGATACGACTTTTTGCATAAGTCAAAAATCAAATCTGTTGTGATAATTATCTCATTTAGGTACAAATGGAACCAAATAATGCATCATATGAAATGCATGATGATTCCATGATGCCATCTTGTAATTACGTGCAAGACAACGAGTGTCACAAGTAGTGCCGCAAGAATGGCTTGACCATGAACTAGTCTGCTAAAAAATTTTAAATTTTTACCAGATGTGAGTTTGAGTATTATACCACTAATCATTGATACTGTTATGACTATGGCTAATGAAAGTGTGATATAGTCCAGTCCCCTGATGAGCATAAATCCATGAGACATTCCTGCAAAAAATCCTACTGCATTTAACATTATGTGAAAATTCAATACCTGTTGATATGCAGATGCCAGACTTTGTGAAGCGTTAGAGCCCACAACTAATTTTATGACAGCTGTTTTCTTCATCATTTTGAATATGACAAGCGAGAGATTTGCGGTCATTCCACACCCAATAGTCAACCATCCAAGAGTAGCAGCTACACTAGATCCTCTACCATCGTCAGCATAGACCAAAGTAGGAACAAATGCAAGCGCCATCAGTAGTGATATTTTCAAGTAAGGGCTAGTAGGAAAAACTTGCATAAAGATTACGCCAGCCTCATTTTAGCAGATTTTCTTCGTATCTTGATTACTTTCCAAATCGAATATCCGACTACGCCAAGTATTGCTGATATAGTAATGTATAACGTCAAGCTGAAAATTGTTAAGATCATCATGTCTGGCTGATCGCCTTCTTTTTCGTATTGTGCAAGAGCTAATGTTGGTGCACTTGTGGCAAGTATGACAAGTGTCATCAGTATGTATGAATGTGATTTCATAAAATAATCAACATACAAATCAGAATAAAATGGATGCTACTATTTTCATCCATAGGAATGGTAACTGGACATCACAATCTGGATAAAAAACAAAATTATTTTCTTATCAGTTCACAAGTTTGACTTTTTTAAAATAATCTTCTACCAACTGAACATGATGTATCGTATAACAATGTTCACAAACAATGTTCATTAATCGATAAATATGTGAAAACCAAGTAACAACTTGATGAAAACTATTTTGCTTTTAACCATGGTTGCAGTCATCTTTTTAGCTAGTGCAATATTTGCAACTCAGGCCAGCGCACAATATCAATCACGATCAGACCAAGGTCAAATTCAAGGAAGACAGAATCAATTTCAAGGAACGAGTACCCCTGTAAATGGAACAACATATACAAACAACAATTATGGAGTTCAAGTTTCAATACCGTCTGGCTGGAGCGGTATTGAGATGACGCGAACCTCTGGTGCTACAACTGTAACTCTGGCACCAGGAGGATTTCAGTACATGCAAGGAGGACAACGTCCACCAGTCACCATCTCATTATCAATGATGCCAAAAGGCTCTGCCCCAAACACTCAACATTTTGGGCAAAGAAATTTCCAAGATATGCAAACGTGTACCAATTCTACCTCAGTCAAGACTCTCAATAACTTGAACTTTAATGAAGTGGTCATACAGTGTACTGGAAATATAACGACCAAGTCTCAGAGTGATAAAACTCAAACAAACTCGGCCTACATTACCATGGGATTAAGAGCAAACTCCAACTCTGATTTTGACTCACAGGCTGCAACCTTTGAAACCATGCTTGGGACGCTACATATTACAAATGCATCTAACGCAGCAACTCAATCTCAGAGCATTGCAATTCCGTCGTGGGTGAAGAAGAATGCCAGTTACTGGTCAACCGGAACTGTAGGTGACTCGGATTTTGTCTCAGGAATACAGTATTTAGTTCAGCAAGGAATCATGAAGATACCGCCATCTCCATCAACAACAAATTCCTCATCCAGTCAGATTCCATCATGGATCAAAACAAATGCCGGGTGGTGGGCAAAAGGACAGATAACTGATGATGATTTTGTCAAGGGAATACAGTATCTCATATCTAACAGAATAATGAAAATATCATAACCTCAACAGTTACGAAAATAAAACAAACTATCTTTGACATTGTTGTTTGTTGGTCAACTAAATAGAGTTAAACTGCTTTCATTCTTCTAAACGAGTAGGTACCCAAGGCACCCAGTGCACAACCGTATAATAAAAGAATCATCAAGTCAAGACCTAGTGCGTGACTTCCTATTCCTAATATGATGTTACGAAGAGCATCCACTGCATAGGTCACAGGATCAATGGTTGTCAAGATTGAGAGCCACTGTGGTAGTTTATCAATTGGAAATAATGCACCGCTAAGAAAGAATAGTGGAAAGACTACGAAACTTACTATCATCTGAAATCCTTCAAGGCTTGTCATGTAACTCCCAAGAGTAAGACCAAGAGACGTAAGAGCAAATGAGAGAAGTAGAACAATCACTACTGTTTGTACTAATGCCAGTGGACTGAATTGTACACCTATGATAAGACCGACCACAAGAAGTATTGATACTTGAATCAGAGAATTTGTCATGCCGCCAAATGTCTTTCCAGTAAAAATAGTAGATCGTGATACCGGTGCTACCATCACGCTTTTTAAAAAATCAAATTTTCTATCCCAAATTATGTACGAGCCAAAAAATACTGATGAAAAAACAACTGACATGCAAATTATTCCAGGAAATATGAATTTCTGGTAATCTATCGCATGTGCAGTCACCGAGGTTGAAGAACCAAATCCATTGCCTATGACAAATAACCAAAGGAGAGGAGTAAAAGTTGATGCAACCAGTCTGCTTTTTTCTCTAAAGAATACCTTGATTTCCCTTAACCAGAGAGCATAAATCTTGTCACCGTAGACTCTAATGCTTGTCATATTGCATATATCTCTCCATAAAACCACCCTCAGCTTGTTGTTCTTTGATACTTCTTCCAGTTAACTTCAAAAATACATCGTTTAATGTGTGACTACTTGACTCAACAGATTCAACCTCAACATGTTTTAGAATTTCTGGAATGTTCTTTTTTGCGTCATCTACGCTTAATAGCACATATCCATCAAGTGAATCAATTTTTTTAATACATTCAAGATTTTTTAATACATCTATGTTAGAATCTTGTTTTTTTAGTTTGAGTTTAACGATGTCTCCTCCTAACATTAATTTTAGTTTAGTTGGAGTATCAAGTGCAATAATTTTTCCTTTATCCATTATGCCAACTCTGTTACATAGCATATCTGCCTCTTCCATGTAATGTGTTGTAAGAATTATCGTGAGTTTTTCTTGTTTTACAAGCTGTTGTATGTACTTCCACATTGTCTCCCTGCTTGAAGGATCAAGTCCTAGTGTTGGTTCATCCAGGAATAATACTTTGGGATTATGAATTAGCCCTCGTGCTATTTCTAATCTTCTTCGCATTCCTCCAGAGTATTTTTTTACTTGATCTTTTTTTCTTTCGGTCAAACCAACTAGTTCAAGTGCGTCGCTGATACGTTTTTCTCTAACACCTGGATCCACACCATAAAGCATGGCATGAATTTTTAGGTTTTCATACCCTGTAAGAAGGTCATCGCTACTTGGTACTTGAAAAACAATACCTATGCTGGCTCTTACTTTTTCAGGTTCTCGCAATATGTCAAAACCATTTACGGTCGCAGAACCCGAAGTTGGCTTGAGCAATGTAGCAAGCATGTGGATTACAGTAGTCTTGCCTGCACCATTGGGACCCAATAGTCCAAAAACCTCACTTTGTTCTAGGTTCAATGACAGATTGTCAACAGCAGTTAATTTTTCATAACGTTTTGTCAAATTGTGAATCTGTATCAAGTAATTCTTGAACATATTGACCCCATATTATGTTTAGATTCTAATCGTGGGAAAATTGGGGCTCAAACACATCCTACATCTGTCCGTGTAATCATTTCATGTTCTCAATAACTAGTCTGGAATCATACAGTATATACTCCAATTGTTGCAAAGAGAATTACTACAACGATCCATATTGAGCAGAGAATATTGTGTTTACGCTTATTCCTGTTTTTGCATCTTTATTGAAGTTAATTGATGACATAGTAACACCCATCTGATGTGATGTTCAACAATGATATTGTACTAATTCCTAAAATATGATCAGCGATAATTATTAACAATATTGAATATGTTAAAACACCTCATTGACTATGTACATACTATCAATATTTCTACAGACGTAGATGTAAAATACCCACAAATTACTGATGGTATAATATTAAAAACTGAACATATTTCTAAAATATTTGATTCACAAGCTGGAAGGGTAGTTGCCTTAAACGATGTTAGTTTGAAAGTACAGAAAGGTGAATTTGTTTCTATAATGGGACCTTCAGGGTGCGGAAAATCTACATTACTTAACATGATTGGTGCACTTGACAGGCCTACTTCAGGCAAGGTGTACATAAATGGGTTGGATATTTTTTCATTAGGGTATTCGGATCTTGCGACTATACGAAATCGTCTCATCGGGTTTGTCTTTCAGTCATACAATCTGATAAACAGGAGCAACATTCAGACCAATGTGAAACTTCCTGCAATCATAGCTGGAATGTCAGAATCTGAAGCAAACTATCGTTCCATGAAGATCTTGAAGGCATTAGGAATTGCGGACAAGGCAAAACAAAGACCTGTTAACCTTAGTGGCGGCCAACAACAGAGGGTTGCAATTGCAAGGTGTCTGGTAAACAATCCTGCCATAATTTTAGCTGATGAGCCAACTGGCAACTTGGATACAAAGACTGGTGCAGATATCTTTGATATGCTCAAGATTCTATCAAAGAGATTCCATCGCACTATAATAATGGTTACTCACAATCCTGATTTAGCCGAGTCAACTGACCGGACAATTGTGATGAAAGATGGAAGAATTGAGAAAGAGACGTACAACTAGAATCATAATTTTCAAACCTATTTCCTGTTAACTTGTATGAACATAATTTTGTGCACACAATGGGATTTTTTATTCATTGTAGATAAAAATGAAAGTTTAGCCTGACTTTCAGGCTTTGACTTGCCTTAGAACTCTTCTAACCTTTTGTTACGGAAGGAATGCATGCATTCTCTGCTTTATCTTGACATCATAGGTTCCCATGATGTGTTGGCCTGGCTGTCCGTTGCATGAGCTTACTATCTTTACAAGATAGTTGTCTTGTGTATCTACCCAACATCCGCTTTGATCTACTGAAACCACCTTTACTGTCTCAGTAACGTATTGTGGGAACAAATTCCAGACTGGCCATACCATCGTCATCATCAGAGATACTATTGCAATCATCACTCCGCCTGCAAACATTGGCAACATGTTCTTTGTCGTGTCGGTTTTTTGATCATTGGGTCTGTTCATGACATAACTTGCACTTGGACTGATATAATGACGTGGTACTCAGTGTAAGACAAAGTGAGACATTTTCAAAATCATTCTGAGAATCTTAATGCGAACATGTTCTTGTCATATTTGACATCTATCTTTTTGTGGAACAGTTCTTCAAACATGAGCTCAAGAATTGTCTTGTTGTACAACGACCAGTTTTTGCCAAGTTCATGTTTCATGACAAAAGTATGGGTTCCATCATCTGCCATGTGACTGACTTGTACAGAAGAGTTTATCATCTGCATTTCAAACCACGACATGAATGAATTTACATCAGTTTCTCCTTTCATGAACATTGCAACATCACGCATCTCGTCTTTGCCCAAGGAGGCGATTTCAATCACCTTCTTTTCATTCAAATCCTCGAAAATTTTTTGAAACACCGGTTTATTGAGACTGACCAGTCCTATCCTTGATTGATAAATGTCCCACTCGAGGAATCTTTTCAATGCCTGTGTTGCAAGTGTGTTTGTATTTACTTGATGACTCTTGGCCTCTTTTTGTAATTTATCTATAAGTTCAACATCGAATCTGAATGTAATAGTGGCGGTCTTTTTCTTTTTATCTGATATTTCTTTCATACGGTATCTTTGATTTTTAAATATTTAAGAAATAACTAATGCGGCAGTAAAGGAATAGATCTATTAGACACATTGTCTTACAACGTATACCCAGTTAATTTATTGTAGAAATATCATATACTATGCATGGTAGAAATCAAAGTCAGTGCACAAATTGGAGCACCACTTGAAAGTGTATGGAATGTAATATCAAAAGTTGATGACGATCCCAAGTTTTGGAATCTGACCAAAAAAATTAGAAATATTTCAAAGAAAGGAAATGAGCTGGTCAGGGAAGTTGTAATAGGTAAGGTAGACAAATGTCATCAAAATATAACACTAGTGCCAAAAGAGAGGCTTCACATACTTTGGACCAAGGGAGTGTTAACAGGAACAAAGGACATTATTTTGAGTGCACTTGGAAGTGCCACACTCTTAGAAATTCACATGAACTACAAAATATCGGGACCTGCAGGTTTGTTCTCAGGAAGAATCAAAGAGGAATTACAAATTGAGGCAGAATTGGCATTAGATCTTATAAAAGAAAAGGTAGAAGGTAGAGATCATGTAATACCAATGGAAGAAAGAAAGTCATGGGCTGACCTAATACGGGGTTAGAGTCACGATAACTCAAAAACCCCTTTTATCTGATGGATTTTTTCATGTAGGTGAATGGAACCAAAAAATGTACAGTATAGTGTATCAATCAATCTAATCAATGATGTTTCAACATCACATGATCTGAGACTGATTTTTATCTGATAATCTTATAAGAGTAGAATGGAAGAGATGAGTATTGGATGGATGGATTTACCCTCTACTTCTTAGCTTGATTGGAGGACCAGCTGCAATACTTTTCAGGCGTTGGTATAGTAAAAAAGATGACATCCCAAGCAAGTTTCGAGATGCAGGTACATATGTGCGAGACGACTCGCTGTATTCTTATGATGAAAAAGATTCTTCTGAAAAATAATTTGAAACATTTTGCATAAAGTGATCTTTGAATTTTTATCACAGGCTACGAATTGACAAATATTGTAGATGACGCAACCGTTTTTATAATTGCCAATTACAAAATCAATGTCTACTTTGGAATCAAACTCGATTGCATGCTCTTTACTTATAGACCTGAAAGGGTGTCAGGAATTAAAAAAACTCAAGCTAGGAACTCAATATTCAATAGATTTGAGTAATGAACCTAGCATAATTTTCAAAGATTCGGTTGGAAACAAAAAGGAGATGAAATTCAAGCAAAATTGTACTGTTACCATAACTTCTGAAAAGATACTCTACAACCGTGATGATGTTACAATAAAATCGGTGTAATATTCATGAGAATACTTATGGGTACCTAAAAATCACACATTACAGACATGGAAAATCTACTTAACAATGAAGAGATAGACTGGCTAGTCAAGTTCTTGGCTGGAAAAGGCAGTAATGACGAAGTAATTGAGAGGATAGTTCGAATAACCACCAAGCTTGAGAAAATGAAGCGTAGATGATATCATCCACAGATTTGCTAGTCATTTCAAGTTTCTTCAAATATTTCATACCTTGAATTTATTCAACTTGGCATAAAGTTTAATTCAACAATTAAAACAAAAACAAAACATGCGAATATTACAATTACACTGTGATTATGTAGAGTATACTCCAGTAAAAAAAGAAATAAAATCTGCCGAAGAACTTGAGCCACAGTCAAAACGTTTTGAAGAGATCGTGGTTGCATTTGTGGCAGTAGAAGAGTCAGATAATGAAGATGTTGCAAAAAGGGCAATTAATGAAATTTCAGAATCAATGAAAAAAATTGGTTGCACCAAATTGTTATTGTATCCTTATGCTCACTTGAGCTCAAAACTTGCATCACCGAGCACAGCATTGCTATTACTTCAGGAAATGGAAAAAAATGCACAAGGTCTTGAGGTACATCGAGCTCCCTTTGGTTGGACAAAGTCATACAAACTTCAAGTCAAGGGTCATCCACTAGCTGAAAACTCTAAAACAATAACAGCAGGTGAAGAAAAAGAATCATCATCAAATGCGCTAAAGGCAGAGTCCAAGATCAAATCTTATTGGCACATACTTACTCCTGATGGAAAATTACATGATATTGACAAGTTCAATTTTGCAAAGCATCAAAATCTTGAGGTATTGGCAAAATACGAGGCAGCTAAAAAAAGAGCAGTTGACGAGCCTCCTCCACATGTAAAGTTGATGAAAAAACTAGCCATTGCAGATTATGAGCCAGCATCTGATGCTGGCAACATGAGGTTCTATCCTAATGGTAGACTCATGAAATCACTGATTGAGAGATATGTTACAGATAAGGTGATGGAGTATGGAGGGTTTGAAGTTGAGACACCCATCATGTATGATTCTCATCACCCAAGCATGGAAAGTTATTTCCACCGATTTCCTGCACGACAATACAGTATTGATTCTGAAGGAAAACATCTCTTTCTAAGATTTGCGGCATGTTTTGGCCAGTTTTTGATGGCAAAAGACTTTCAATTATCATACAAGAATTTGCCGTTAAAACTGTACGAGCTTACAAGATATAGTTTCAGAAGAGAACAATCTGGTGAACTTGTCGGTCTTAGAAGATTGCGTGCTTTTACAATGCCTGACTGTCATGCAATGTGTATGGACATGGACCAGGCAAAAGAAGAATTTAGGAAAAGATTTGACCTGTCTCGTGATGTAATCAAGGGACTCGGTATTGAAAATGGAGATTATGAAATGGCAATAAGATTTACCGAAGAATTTTACAACGAAAACAAATCATTGATTGAAGAGCTTGTATCAAAACTCGGCAAGCCAGTGCTTGTTGAAATGTGGAAGGAGAGATTTTTCTATTTTGTACTGAAATGGGAGTTCAATTATGTGGATAATCTTGGAAAAGCCTCTGCACTGTCCACTGACCAGATTGATGTGGAAAATGGAAAAAGATATGTCATTGAATTCATGGATGAGACCAACAAGCCCCAAAATCCGATAATTTTGCACAACTCGCCTAGCGGTGCAATTGAGAGGGTGATATACACATTATTGGAAAAAGCAGCAAAGGACCAAAGAGAGGGAAGAAAACCCATGTTTCCATTATGGCTTGCACCTACCCAAGTACGATTAATCCCTGTAAAACCAGAGTTTTTGGACTATTGTGAAAAACTTGCTGATAGACTCACAGAAAATAACATTCGTGTTGACGTTGATGATAGAAATGAGAGTGTAGGAAAGAGTATTCGTGATGCCGAGACTGAATGGATACGATACATCATAGTAATTGGTGAAAAAGAAGTCAACTCTACAACCCTGTCAATCCGGGATAGAAAGTCAAAGGATCCACAAAATCTATCAGTTGAGGAATTCATCACAAATGTTCAAGAAGAGACAAAAGGAAAACCGTTCATGCGAATAAACATGGGTCGAAGTGTGGCAAAAAGACCCCAGATAATGGTGTAATATTCATCAAGACGAGTCCAAATCTCTTGGGTCAAGTTGTAGTGATTTATTGAAGCATTCTAGAGCCTCATCATATCTACCTAGGCCTCGCAGTGCAACTCCTTTCTTGTTTAGTATGTCAGGATTGTTTGGCTGTATTATGATAGCTTGCTCAAAATAACTCAGTGCTTTTTCAAAATCTCCATCTATTATCAGCTGATTACCTTTTTTGACAAGATCTGAAATGTTTTCTTCCACAGGAAATGATATCTTGTTTCTACCTTAAGTCACTTGCGGGACAAACTCATTGCAATAACTTCGGACATTAGTTTTGCAGCAACCGACGCAGTTGCACCATTGTCATATTGTGGGCATAATTCGACTATATCCATACATCTTATTGTATTTCCTTCCAACGCATATATCATGTCAAATAGCTCACGAGAGGTGATTCCCATGGCCTCAGGGTTGCCAACTCCTGGTGCAAATGCTGGATCTAGAACATCCAAATCAATACTAAGATAGATCTTGTCAAAAGTTGACATGAAATCTTTTACCATTTTAGGACCCCTTCCTTCTCGAATATCTTTGTCTGTTACAACATTTACCTTGTGCTCGGTCTTGAATGCAAGTTCCTCCTTTACAAATGATCTTGCTCCCACATGAACAATGTTTTCAGCACCTCGTTTTTCTATGATTCTTCGAAGATAAGCTGCATGGCTTAGTTTAATGTCTGCATACTCATCTCTCAAGTCGTAATGTGCATCAAATACAATATAACCAGTTTCTTTTGGAAATGCCATGTAGGTACCATATGTAATCAAGTGTTCTCCTCCCAAAATTATCATCTGCTTCTCTCTTGCAGCAAGCTCTGAAGTTATCTTTCCAATCATGTCAAGTACCTCGGTTGCAACCACGGTATGGTATGTATTTCCAAGATCTTCGATATTGACACTTTCCAAATCTACGTTAAATCTTGTTGAAAATATCTCTATGTTGTTAAAGGCTTGTCGGACTGCATCTGGACCAAATCTTGTTCCGGGCCTAAAGGAATGAGTAGAATCAAACGGAATTCCATAAACTATTGCAGATACTTCACCGTCTTCACTAGGACTTGTAATCAGTGGATTTCTATTCATGTATAAATCAAGAAAACTCATTTGTGTATGGCTCATCATTTTATGGTGGTATAATAATATTTCAGATCTTGATTTTTTGCTAAATAAAAAATTGAGATATTTGGAGTTGGCAGGATGAATTACTCCAAATCATGTTTTGGATTAAATTTGAAAGGGTGGTTTCTCAGCAAGTAAAATTGTTCAAAATTCGAACAGTCAAAGTAGCCTAATTGCAAACAACGTTTCTTGCGATCAGATTACACCTTAGGTGAACCTGTTCATCACTTGCCTTTCTACAGCGGGTGCAGACAAACTGGTTTACCTCACTACATACGGTACAACGTTGAAATTCTTCCATAGTTATACCGCAGTTTCTACATGAATCTTTTCGCATATATGTAATTTTTATAACTTTCTTTATAAATTTTAGTACTGATAGACTTGACACACTAGTGTAAACATTTGACCAATTTCTTGATGTATACCATGATTTTAACACCTTTTTACGGCTAAAATCGATCACATTTAGACAATTGAACTATTTCCAAAAGAATTGATCAAGTCCAGTCTGTTTTGGTTCTCCAATCAGACCTGCAAAATCCAAGTCCATGGAAGATAAAATCTGATCAAACGTACTTTCCATAAATTCCATGTATTTTGGAGTATCAACCTCATCGGGTCTTGCCAGTTCTACGGGTTTTACCCCTGGTTTGTTGATTATCTTTACATAATCTATGATGTCACCTTTTTTTATTTCACGTATGTTTTCCAATAGCTTGGCAGCCCTGATGTGTTGGGGTATGGTCTTTACATATTCTGATGGAGCCTTGCTTATCATCACATGGAATGCAAGATCTGCAAGAGGAATCTCTCGCGCTTTTAATTTCTTGGCATATCCTGATATCATGTCACCAATCTTTGTCTTTGACTGGGCAAACTCTTGTTCATTTTGTACCTGTGACAAAATCCCCAATATTTCGTAAAAGAGATTTCTGATAAATGGTGGAGTATGCGATTTCTTTCCGGTCAGACCTTTGACATCAACTTTGCCATCCTTTTGCACTCCGAGATAGTTTTTCTTGCGAGTGCTAAAAACAACATAACGATACTCCTTGTCCAAGTCAAGGTCTACTCCGAACTCGGTTTTTGCCCACTCGACTACCCCTTGTACCTGATCTTGTGATGGTGCTTTCAAAAATAATGAATCAGTGTCTCCATACAAAACCTCGATTCCAACTGATTTGCATTTTTCAATTGTTTCTAAAATTGTAAATCTTCCAACTGCGGTAGTGGCTTCTGCAACAGGCAGACAGTATAGCGGAAATATTTCTGCACCCATGACACCATAACTTGCATTCAAAATGACCTTGAGCGCTTGACTTACTACTGTATACAATTGTTTTTGGTCAGCAGAAAGACTTGGATTCTTGGACAGACTCTTGTAATAATTTACACGCAAATCCCTCAGTGAACCAATCAATGTAGCAGTAAGACCGTTTTTCTTGGTACACACCCAGTGTGTGGTTCCAGGTATCATATTCTTTTTGCATTCATCGTGGGTACACCGCACTGTCTCATAGGAGAGATTCCGTACCTTGATTATGCTTGGATATAGACTTGCAAAGTCCATCACAGAGACGTTAAAGTGGATTCCCTCTGTTGGCTCTACTACTAGACCGCCGCGATATTTTTTGTCTTTTATGACTGCTTCTGTTGATGCTGTCCCAGATTTTTGGTCAAGCTCTTCTCGTCTTGGTATCAAAAAGTTGTGCTTTCTGTGTTCATAGTAAAACAGACTTCGAATCCATTGAGACACTCCCATTCTTGATATGTCATCAATTGGCATGCGGCCAATTCTTGTTATGACAACGAGCAGGTTCATCAGCAAATCATTGTTAAAACTTGTAAGTTTCTGTGTGATTCTTGCATCGTTAAAACAATAGTTTGCCAGTTCATAAAGCGAAAGATCCTCCAACTCTCCTTCATATTCTGTTTTGGACTCTTCAATCAGTCCTTCACAAATGCTGTTCAATGAAAAATCGTTGTACTTGTGTGAAAATGCATAGATTTGAAATGAACGATTAGAAAATGTCCTGTACAAATCAATGTGCACACCTCTTTTTAGAGTAGCCGAGTCACGCATCATTATCAGTGGAATTTCTTTTAGAGGAACACCAAGACGCTCTGCTCTGTTGTACATGAAAGGCATATCAAACTCATCACCGTTGAATGTTATGACAAACGGATAATTTTCTAAGACCTTGAACGCGTCTTTTATCATGTCTGCTTCCTTGTCTTCGTCGTAGAAACTTATCTTGACATCCTTTGGAAGTTCATCAGTTCCCATTTGTAGTCCAGTACGCTTTAAAACAAAAACTGCCTTGTAATCATCACTTGCACAAAATCCAATTGCAGTAATTTTTCGGTCTGCAACTTTGGGGTCAGGAATTCTTCCGGTCTCCGACTCTACTTCTATGTCAAAAGTAATTCTTCGTATGTTTGGTACTGGTTGGTTGAGAAGATTTGCCCATTCACTTATGTGGTTTTGAAATCCTTGTACATCTATTATTCCAGTATTTGTTATCTTGTCAAATAACAGGCCTTTTAGTGCAAGTTGCACCTCATCGGGTATTGGGTATGAATATTCTTTGAGTTTACTATCATCAATTGTATAGTATCTTCCAACAATTAGTGAATTGTCATAAAGATAATTTTCATAATATTTGATATCGGATTCCCATGTCTCCATGGTGTTTCTTATGCTCTTGTCAGTCTGGGTGCCACCAATTGCAAGTGGATCTGTTACTGTAATTTTTGTCA
>JAGWGU010000023.1 GCA_028867275.1 Nitrososphaerota archaeon | reverse complement strand
GCCAAGAAATCAAAGAGGCTTCATCTCATGTCTGAGATACATTCATAACATAATTGTGATAAAATCATTTTAAATGAGAAAAAATGTCTTCAAGGGAAGAGTTCTCTCACTTAGTCTTTACACTTTATCAATAAACAAGAGAAAGGTTACACGCGAAGTAATAGAGCACCCAGGTGCTGCTGCAATACTTGCAATAGAGGACGACAAGATATTGCTTGTAAGACAACATAGATTTCCACATGGATATGTGCTTGAAATCCCTGCAGGCACGCTTGAAAAGGGAGAAAAGCCCCTTAAATGTGCCCACAGAGAACTACGGGAAGAGACTGGATATACTGCAAAGAAGATGGCTCCCTTGATCAAGTATTATCCATCCATTGGATACAATACCGAAATCATTCATTGCTATGTAGCATCTGGAATAAAAAAAGCAGGAGACTTGCAACTTGACCAGGATGAGATAATGTCTGTTGTAAAAATTGATTTTAATAAAGTTCTCAAGATGATAACAACAGGCAAGATTACAGATTCAAAAACAATCTGTGCTGTCTTGACTTTTGCAATCAACAAAAAATATCATGTGTAAACTGGTTTTACTAGATCAGCAACATCTGCCCAACACCTAGATAGTTTTTCAAATGTAAATACCAAGTTTAGCAGCTGGATTGATCCTTGTTTTTTTGGATCAATTGACGAGCCCACAGTTGCAATCTTTTTTTGATAGCTTCGATGCAGTGTGATTGCCTCAATTGCTAACTTGCGGTTATTTTCAATAAATGATGTAGTTGCTTTCTCATGTACATTTTCTATCTCTTTTGCTGCATCATATAGTTTTTTCATGTTAGATTTTGGTAATTCAGATATTGAATGGGCAAGATCTGTAATGATATCACCTGCAGTCTCTAGCAAGTTTGCTGCAACCCTGTAATCAAGTATGTCAATATTTCCCAAGTTTAATGCGGTTGCAAGTTTCTTGTCAACCATTGCGCTTCGAATCAATCTTACCAGCAAGAAATATTGTCTGTCAATTTCATCGTCCCTGCTTGGCATTGTCTGTAATACAGAACGGTCATCTGATACAAGACATGATATTGTATCCCGGAACATTCCAAGAACAATTGAGCTCATTCTTTTTAGTATCTTGTCAGGGCTTAGTGTGGTTGCGTCAAGAAGAAACTGGACATTTACATTTGATGCGTCCTCTTCAACTATCTCCATCCCTACAAGCCTTCGCATCAGACCACGAATCTTTTCTCGGTCCTCTGCTGATATGGTTGACCTTCCGCTTATTTTGATTATATCATATCCAAGAAGATATGCACCGGTCACATAGGCGCTGATGTTTTCTTGGCGTGATACTGGATATGGTATTACCACTTCGTTTGGTGGCCTGCTCCCGCCAGTAGGTGTAATTGAAATGCTGTTAGTACCTGTCTCGATCTCTACCTCATCACTTTTTTCAAGCTTGTTTGCTTGGACCCACTCTGTTGGTAGCGAGACCAGGATGCTGCTTCCTATTCTCTGTAGGCGTCGAATGAATTTAGTCAATTTATACTAATTTATATAATTTAATGATCATTTTTATATTTTCTTATAAGTTTAAGCTAGTTATGCAGGCAGTAGCCTTTGCACCAGGACACATAACTGGATTTTTCAAGGCCGAAGTAGGGCCAAAAGAGCCAGAGCAAAGAGGGTCAATCGGTGCAGGATTTTGCATCAAGGAGGGAGTGACAACAAGGGTCAAGGTGACAAGCTCTGACAAGCCTGGATTCAAGATTATAGTTACAGGATTCCAGTCTGACAATACACAGGTCTCTGAATTTGTTGTAAGAGAATTTTTTAAAATTGTAAAGGAAAGTTGGTTTTTAGAAATTGAGCACAGCACTACCATTCCTGTTGGGTACGGTCTTGGCTCAAGCGGTGCTGTTGCACTGAGTCTTGCGTTTGCACTAAACAAGGCACTTGAAACAAACTTGTCCAGGACAAGGATAGGACAAATTGCACACAATGCAGAGATTCATTGCAAGACAGGCCTTGGGACTGTACTATCATCGTACCACGGAGGATTTGAGATAAGGACCAAGCACGGCGCTCCAGGAATTGGCAGCCTGCAAAAGATCCACACAGACTATACCGCAATTGTGATTTGTTTTTCACCAATATCGACAAAGCAATTCATCAAGACTGAACTTTCAAAGATAAACGGTCTTGGAGGAAAGATGGTTACAAAATTATTAAAGTCAAGAGACCAGATGGAATTTTTGGACATGTCACTAGAGTTTGCAAAATATGTTCAGGTCATCACACCCCAGATGCAAAAGGTAATTGACGACTTGTCCCATAATGGATTCAAGTCAGGTGTTGCAATGTTTGGAGAGACTGTATTTACACTTGTGCCAAAGACAAGGGAACTGCAAGTGATGCAAATTTTAAAAAAATATGACGGAATGATAATCAAGACAGAGATAGACAAGAGTGGAGCTAGAGTCTCCTAGTGTTGATTCCAAAGACACACCCAAGAGCCGCATCACTATACATCCGGGAAAAACTTGTGCATGGGTTCAGGGAGGGACTTGTTGTAGAGGAAGGCCTATTGGCACATGGCAGAGGTGAGATGTTTGATTATCTCATAGGGGAGAAGACGACCAAGACTTCGCACAAGGCAATAAGGGCTGCTGCAAGGGCTCTACTTTCTGCCAAATCACCTGTAATATCGGTAAACGGAAACTTTGCTGCCCTTTGTGCAAAAGAGATTGTGGAACTATCCAAGGTAACAGGCGCAAAGATTGAGGTGAATCTGTTTTATGCAAGCGAGAAACGAAAAAAAGCAATTGCTGGCACCCTGAAGAAAAATGGGGCAAAGGAAATACTTGGAGTCGATCCCAAATTTTCAAAGAGAATCCCCAAGCTTGACAGTGCAAGAAGGGTTGTGGACAAGCGCGGAATATTTTCTGCTGATGTGGTACTGGTACCACTAGAGGATGGGGATAGGACAATTGCATTAAAAAAATTTGGAAAAGATGTCATTACATTTGACCTAAATCCCATGTCACGCACTGCCCAGACTGCTGATATCACTATAGTTGACAATGTAATTCGTGGAATGGGTCTACTGATTAAAACATGTAAGGAACTGTCAGGAAAAGATCTGGAAGAGAAAAAGTTTGACAACAAAAAAAACCTGAAAAAATCAATTGGTACCATAAGAAAAAACCTGAGGAGAATGGCAAATGCCTAAGTCTGTCAGAGATATTTTATCAATGAAAAATTCCAAGAAAATTACTGTAATCACTGCATATGATTATACCACATCGCAGCTTTGTGACAAGGCAGGAGTTGACATGTTGCTTGTAGGCGACAGTGCTGGAATGGTGATGTTGGGATATGACAATACTATACCTGTTACGATGGACCAGATGTGTCTTTTTACAGAAGCAGTTGCAAGGGGACGACAGAATGCATTGGTTGTTGCAGACATGCCGTTTATGTCATACCAATCAAGCAAGTCGCAGGCAATTGAAAATGCCGGAAGGCTTGTCAAGTCTGGTGCAGATGCTGTAAAACTAGAGGGTGGGACTGAGATCAAAGATACCATACATGCAATTGTGGAAATCGGCATACCTGTGATGGGACATATCGGGTTCCAGCCCCAGACTACAACACTCCAGGAAGGCTACAAGGTGCAGGCAAAAACAAAAGATGCTGCAATGAAATTAATTGATTCAGCCAAGGCACTAGAGAAGGCAGGTGTATTCAGTATAGCACTTGAGATGGTGACAAGGGAGGTTTCAAAGATTATTTCAGGTTCCATAAACATCCCGACAATTGGGATTGGTTCTGGGCCTGACTGCGACGGACAGGTGCTTGTTGTACATGATGTATTGGGACTGTATGAAAAGATAAAACCAAAATTTGCAAAAAGATATCTCGAGTTGTCTTCTGACATTGTTGGAGCCGTCCAGTCCTACAAAAATGATGTAATATCAGGCAAGTTTCCTGGCGCAGAACACTCTTTTTTGATGGACAAATCAGAACTTGAAAGGTTGAAAAAAGAAATTGGTTGAAAAACATCCCTCTTTGGATATAGTAGGCTCTGACGGTACCGAACTTGCGGGAAAAAAAATTATTTTATGTATATCAGGAAGTGTTGCTGCATACAAGTCAATAGAGCTTGCAAGGTTGTTGATGCGACATGGTGGAAACGTCACATGTGTTGCAAGCAAGGCTGCAACTGATTTAATTCAGCCAAGCTACTTCAAGTGGGCAACAGGAAACCCGGTGATAACAAAACTAACCGGAGATCTTGAGCATATCAAGGTTGCAGACTACAAGCAGTCTGATTGTATTATAGTATATCCGTGCACTGCAAATACACTTGGCAAATTGGCAAACGGGATTGATGACACACCAATATCTACGGTATTGAGCGTGGGGCTTGGCTCAAAGATTCCAATCATAATTGCACTTGCAATGCATCAGGCAATGTATGAAAATCCTGCTGTTGTAAGCAACATAGAATTTTTGAGAAACAAAGTTGGTTTTATCTCTCCCAAGTTTATAGAGGGAAAGGCAAAGGCTGCTGAACCTGAAGAGATACTGGATGTTGTATTGCAAAAGTTTGGCTCGTCACATGTTCTCAAGGGAAAAAAAGTCTTGATAACTGCAGGACCTACGATAGAGTATATCGATCCCGTAAGAGTGATTACAAATCAGAGTACAGGTAAGACTGGAGTATTGCTTGCGTCAGAGTTTGTCTCGGCAGGCTCCAAGGTTACGATGATCTATGGTCCAGGCACAGAAATACCTCCAAAAGGCGCAAAGGTAGTACGTGTCAAGACCAGTTCTCAGATGAGTGAGGCACTAAAAAAAGAGATGAGGCAGAAATGGGACATTGTCATATTATCTGCAGCAGCATCTGACTATACACTAGAGAGACCAAGCAGAACCAAGCTAAACAGTGACCTTCTCAGAATTTCTTTAAATCTGAAAAGAGTTCCAAAGATGATAAACAATGTAAAAAAGATCCAGCGAGATGTATTTCTTGTTGGGTTCAAGGCAGAGGCTGGTGTATCAAAGCAAGAGTTGATAAAAAAAGCAAGAGAGAAAATAATACAAGCAGACTGTGATCTGGTTATTGCAAATGACATTGGCACAAAAAGATACAATAAAAATTCTGATTACAATAATGTGATATCAGTTGATTCAAAGGGTACTACTGAATCTGGATGGAAAGACAAGTCCAAGATTGTAAAATTTATCAGAAAAGAGATTGAAAAAAGGATCAGTTAGAGTTTATTTTCTTCAGAGCTAGTTGTGGTATCATGTTGTAATTTTTTCTTTCTTGTTGCAAAGGCATATCCAAAAGAAGCTGCAATTATGGATCCTGCCAAGACTGGACCTGTCCATGTTGGAAGTATGTCTGTACCGGATATTGTTGAATACGATTCAAATGCGGCAATAAACAGTGCCACTCCACTTAACCCATATGCCATGTACCGAAAACCCTTGGTATCAAATATTCTAGAGAATGTAGAGCGGATTACAACACTGTCTAGTGTGTCAACTGGGATCATGCCAAGAGCAAAGAATCCTGAAAGAATCAGTGCTGTCTGGATTCCTGCAGTAGCTGATGCCACTGCAGATATTGTAATTGCAGAAATTTGTGTAGCAGTATCAAAACCTAGACCAAAGACCATACCAGTCACAAAAGAAGAGCCTACTGGGCCCAAGACTCCTATCTTACTGAGAACCTTGCTTGCAAGTATTGCAGAGCCGCTTTTTCCCCATCTTTTCATTGCATAGATGTTGACTCCGCCAATTGTACCAAGTGCTATTGCACCCACAATGCCTCCCCAGAATTGTAGGTTTCCTGCAGTAGTGATGCTGCCAACTATGTATACTATAAAGACCATCTCGGCAAGAACTGATATCATGTGGCCAGAACTGAATCCTGCCCCCACCAGCCTAGATTTTTTTGTAACATTGTGTAACCTGACGAGATTATCAATTGCTGTAATATGGTCAACGTCCAGTCCATGACGTATCCCAAACAGTATCATCACAGGTATTGACACCAAGATAAAAGACCAGGCGTCTGCCAACTAGATCTCCTCAAGATACATGGTAAGATCATGTGATACTGAAATCATGAATGTAATGAATTACATTTGTATAAGAAATTTACTATAGGAAATTGCATCCCTATACTGTAATCAATTCTTTTGTAAACTTGTGCATTACTTCGACTTTGTTTCCAACAATTACAGAGTCTTCAATTCTTACACCAAACTTTCTTGGGATGTATATTCCAGGCTCTACTGTAACTGCCATGTTCTTTGATAATACAGCTTTGCTTGATGGACCAAGGTTTGGTAACTCGTGAACTTCAAGTCCAATTCCATGGCCTGTCGAGTGGATGAAATACTTTCCATACTTTTTCTTTTCAATTACTTTTCTACAAACATCATCGACAGACTTGCAGGAAACATTTGGTTTGACAGCTTCCAGTCCTTCTTCCTGTGATTGTCGTACAATTTCATAGACTTTTTTTGCCTCTGCAGACACTGTTCCAACACCAAATGTTCTTGTTGCATCAGAGACATATCCCAGGTATCGTAAAGTGAGGTCAACTACAACCATGTCGCCACTCTTGAATTTCCTTTCAGTTACTTGTGCATGTGGCAGGGATCCATTTGGACCGCCTGCAATGATCAATGGGTTTAGTGTTGACTTGTATCCAGTTGCAAACATTCCTCGCTCCATTGCATACTGCATCAAAATAGTTTGAAGCTGAGCCTCTGACTGGCCAATCATCATGGTATCAACACACATCTCATACATCTCATCAAGTATCGATGATGCTTTTTTTAGTATGGTAATTTCCTGGGAATCTTTTACCTCTCTTGCGCGATAAAACGGATCAGTTGAAGATTCTACTTTAGGCAAAGATTTTTTGAGACTTGATACAATATTGTAACTATCACTGTCTGTGCACACCTTGTTTTTCGTTAGCATGTTGATAACAGTTGCAAGGGAGCCCTTTCCACGCTCGGATTTTACTACATTACAGTCAGTAGACTCTTCTTTTGCCCTGCCCATCTCTAGCTCGGGGGATACGATTGTGCAGCCATTTTTGTCAAGTATGCCAATTGCCTCTCCCCAAAATCCAGTCATGTAAAATAGATTTTCAGGCTCAAATGCAACGAGGGCATCGCATCCTGTATCATGACAATATTTCAAAAGGTTCTTTCTGCGTTGATTCAATGTAACCATTGTATCGTTGTACCATTTTATATTTGCTGGAAGGTTTAGATATTGGAAAACGACCCTCTGGTTTTGTGGAAGAGAAAAAGAAAGTTGTAGCATTATTGTCAGGCGGTCTTGATAGCAGGTTAGCTGTAAAGATGATGCAGAACCAAGGGTTTGATGTAACTGCTGTTGCAATCAAGACTCCGTTTTGTGATTTTGATTGCGGTAGAGGATGTGGATTTGAAATAAGAGAGACTGCAGACTCGCTAGGTGTTGATCTAAAAACTGTATACTTGGGTGATGATTATATCGAGATGCTAAAAAAACCAAAACACGGTTATGGTTCTGGAATGAATCCATGCATTGACTGTCGTTCCATGATGTTCAAGGCAGGAAAAAAAGTAATGGACGATATCGGTGCAGAATTTATCATATCAGGTGAGGTACTGGGACAAAGACCAATGAGTCAGTTTGCTCCTGCATTGAAGACAATAGAAAAAGAATCTGGATTGGAAGGAATTATTGTAAGACCACTCTCTGCAGCACTATTGCCACCAACAAAACCAGAGATTGATGGATTAATAAAAAGAGAAAACCTTGGAATGATCAGAGGACGCTCAAGAAAAGAACAGCTAAAGATGGCACAAGAGTTTGGTTTTGACAATCCGCCAAATGCTGGAGGCGGTTGCTTGCTTACTGATCCTGCATTTGCTATTAGAGCAAAAGATCTTTTCAAGTACACTGAGACACCAAATACAAATGACATTGATCTTTTAAAAATTGGAAGACATTTCCGATTTGATGAAAAGACAAAATTTATTGTTGGAAGACACAAGGATGAAAATGAAATGCTAAAGGCACTTGCATTGCCTGGCGATGTTTTGTTTGATGCAAAAGATCATGTCGGTCCAATTTCATTATTGCGCGGAGACGATTCTGAGAAAAATCTGAAATTAGCTGCAGCTATCGCATTACGATACTCTGATGCACCAAAGGATAAGCAGGGCATAGTCCTGACAGAAAAGAATGATGCCAAGTCAGAGATTACTACTGGTACAATTGCAGAATCAGAATACCTCCAATATAGAATTTAGTCGTGCAAGCTAATCGGTGAAATGCAATTGACTAGAAAGACTTTTTGAGGGAGTTGATCGCTTACAAAGGTATGCAGCAGCAAAAGGTTCCCACATACCTCAAGGCAATAACTTTGAGGGACTATAGCGATGTGCATAGTGTAAAAGAGGACATCAAAAAGGGAATGATCCTGGTTCTTAGGGTAACCCCGCTTGCACAAAAAAATGTGGATGAGCTAAGAAAGGCAGTTGAAGAAATTTACAACATTGCAAAAAATGCAGATGCAGACATTGCAAGACTTGGCGAAGAAAGAATCATTGTAACTCCATCTGGAGTCAAGATCTGGAGAGCCGAGTACGATCTAAAGTAATCTTATTCCTTCTTGTACTTGTGGACAGGTTGTTGCAATTCTAAACATCCTGTGTACAGAGCTTGCCAAGTTTTCACACTTGCGTCGCTCACCATGATTTACAATTACTCGTCTAAGCTTTGGTCTCAGTCTGTGGATATATGACATTAACTGGTTGTAATCACTGTGACCACTGAATCCATCAAGTTTTTCAGTTGAACAGTTTATGTTGATGATTTCGATCTTTCCGTCCTTTCCTACAACAGAGACTTGTCTTGAACCGTCAAGAACTCTTCTTCCCAATGTTCCATTTACCTGATATGACACAAACAAGATCTTGTTTTTCTGGACTGGTGCAATGTTTTTGAAATATTCAAGCACTGGTCCACCCTCTAGCATACCAGATGTTGCCATTATAATCGATGGGCCTTCGCGCAATGGTTCTTCCCTTGCATCAGAGTGCTCTATGTTTGTGAAATATTCAGAATCAAATGGGTTGTCATCAGTCTCTAGGATCTTTTGTCTGAGCTCTCGTGCAAGATACTCGGGATATGATTCATGGATTGCAGTAGCTTCAGATATCATTCCCTCTGTAAATACTGGTGCTTCCATCAATTGTCCTTGCTTCATGTATTGATCGATTACCATCATCAGTTCCTGTGCACGACCCACTGCAGGAATTGGGATCAATACCTTGCCGCCGTTTCGTAGTGTCTCATTTACTGATCTGATAAATGTTGACTCGACCTCTTCTCTTGAGGACTGGATGTCTTCTTTTGCACCATATGTGCTCTCGATAAGTAATGTCTCAACTCTTGGAAAGTTCCAGGATGCGCTCTCAAAGAGCATTGATTTTCCATACTTTAGATCGCCTGTATAGACAAAGTTGTGGTTGCCGTTTCCAATGTGAAAGTGGCAGCTTGCAGAGCCAAGGATATGGCCTGCGTTTGAAAATACCAGTTTGATGTCAGGAGAGATATCGGTTACTGTTCCATATGATAACGGGATGGTCTGCTTCATTACCTGCTTGACGTCACGCTCAGAGTACATGGGGACTCGGCCCTGGGCAGCTGCAACCTTGATTGCATCAAGCTGGATTAAGTTCATCATTGGTAAGGTTGGCTCGGTACAATAGACGGGGCCCTTGTATCCGTACTTGAATAGGGCAGGCAGAAATCCTGTGTGGTCAAGGTGGGCATGGCTGATTACTACAGCATCAAGCTCGTCCAGTGTCATGTTTGGCCAGTCCAAGCGTGGATATGCCTCTATGGGATTCTTTGCGCCTGGGTTTATGCCACAATCAATTAGGATCTTGCTTTCATGGGTGGTAAGCAGCATACAGGACCTTCCTACCTGGCTAAAGCCTCCAAGTGTCATCAGTGAGACTTCGGCATCTTCTGAGAGTTTAGGTCGAAATATCTGCTCGCCTATCTGTCTTAGGTGCTTGCTGCGCTCAGTTGATGATATCTTTAGGTTATAGTTGATAGTCTGAATTGTGGAGGACTGGCTTGCAGTTGCCTTTCTGATTCGTATCCTCCAGCCTGTCTTGGATACCAATTCTGGCATGTTAAAGACATCAGGATTGTTAAGAAGCCAGGGACGCTTGACATCTACTGTCATTTCACCTGTTGCGGTGTCAAAGAACGTTCCCCCAAGCTCTGCCTCCTTTGGAAGCATCTGAGATAAAATCTGTCTTGACTCTTCCTCGTTCTTTCTAATTGATTCTTCGGTTCTTACTACAATTCTTTTCTTGATTACATTTACCATGTTGGAGATTACTTCGTTGTGCTCCATGAGATACTTGGGATTCTTGGTGTATATCGCAATCCTTGGACCTTCATAATCTATCTTGGTAACATCTGCTTCCTTTGGAATACTTTGCAGTATGGTTGCCATTATGTTTTGGGCTGGAGATAGTTCACGTTGCGTTTGTTTTCTTTGCATTAAATCACTAAAGCGTAATTATGGCCTTCTTCTGTTCCTTTGTCAAGAGTCGGTATCCTTGCTTGTCGATTATTGCTACATTGATTCCGTCACCAGTTCCAATGTTTCTGGTGATTGCAGCCTTTACTGCTCTTAGGGCAATTGTTTTTCCCTCTTCTACTGTTAGGCCATCACGGTATTCACTTTCCAAGAGACCGTATGCTACTGGAGAGCCACTTCCTGTTGTTACGTATGTTTTTTTGTCAAGCGAGCCAAACATGTCTATGTTGTATAACGCTGGACCTTGCTTGTCATATCCTCCAACGAGTATATCAGCAATGAATGGATAGTATCTATTTTGGAAGAATATCAATGATGCAAGTCTTGCAATTGATTTTATCGGTAGATACTCTTGCTTGTCAATTCTGTGTATGTTTGAATGATATCTTAGCATGTCTGTTACATTTTGTGCATCTGCAACACCACCTGCAATTGTCATTCCTGCATGATAATCGATCTTTTGGATCTTCATTGTATTGTTATTTGCTATGAAATATCCTGCGCTTGCTCTCATGTCTGCGCAGAGAACTACACCGTCAGTACAGCTTATCCCTACTGTAGTTGTTCCATGGTATGTGTGTTGTTCGATATAGTCTGACAAATAACTTGCTCCTAACTTGAGATGTTTTAGTTTGCATATTACCCGCTTAAATAACTTTGGATTGCTAGGATATCGATAAATAACCAAAATCCAAGACAAAACTATGGCTTCTCACATAATGGAGCTACCAAGAAAGATACTCATAGGTGAGAACAATATTTCTGGTATAGGAGATTTTCTGGTAGGTCTGTCAAATCCAAAAAAGGTTTCTCTGGTTTCAGGAGACAAGGTTCGAAAGATTACAGACAAGAAGATCTCTTCATCGCTTTCTGATTCTAAAATAAAATACGTGTGGCATCGCAGTACAAGCAATGATGTCGAGGCTGCCGAGAAGACGTTATCTGAGATAAAGAAAGACAAGAGCGACTTGATAATTGGAATTGGTGGTGGAAGATCTGTTGATATTGCAAAGATGATTGCGTTTACACTAAAGAAATCATTTGTAAGCATACCCACTTCTGCTTCACATGATGGTATAGCAAGTCCATTTGTTTCATTGCGCGGAGACAAACCATATTCTATCATTGCAACTGCACCGCTAGGGGTCTTTGTTGATATTGCAATCTTGAAAAAAGCCCCAAGAAGATTACTTGCAAGTGGTTGTGGTGATCTCATGGCAAAAGTCACTGCAGTGCGAGACTGGGAACTTGCAAGAGATAACGTTGGAGAATATTTTGGTACCTATGCTGCAAATCTTGCATCAATGAGTGCAAAGATAGTCATTGACAATTCAAAAAATTTCAGGAAAAATCCAGACGTTAGAATGATTGTAGAAGCCTTGATTAGCTCAGGTGTAGCTGCATGTATTGCTGGAAGTAGCAGGCCATGCTCTGGTGCAGAACACTTGTTCTCTCATGCAGTTGACCATCTAAAACCTGGAGTTGGGTTACATGGTGAAAAATGTGGAATTGGTGCCATATTGATTGCAAAGATGCAGGGCCAAGACTGGAAAAAAATAATCCAGATGTTAAAAAATGTTGGAGCACCGACCAAGGCAAAAGAGATTGGGTTGGAATCTGAAATACTTGCAAAAGCACTTACAATTGCTCAGTCACTGCGACCTGAAAGATATACTATACTGAGCAAGAAAAAGATGACTGAAGAAAAAGCAATAGAGCTTGCGAAAAGTACTGGCGTGCTATAATTTTAGGCTGCTTTTTGCTGGGCAGGTTTTGCTTCAGCTTGTTTTTGTTCTGCAGGTTTTTCTTGCTTTGGTTTGTTGTATGTATCAACAAAGTTTACCTTTTCTAGTGTTGGGACAAACTTGAAGATCTCGTTTGCAATTGCGCGTTTTACTATCTGGAGTCCTTCCATCATCATTGCCTCTTCTGGAATATTAACATCAACTGCTGTTCCCTTGATCTCAAACTTGATCTTTGATTCGTCAATTGGGAATCTTCGCTTGAGTAATCCCATGACTTTGTCTTGGTCTGTATCTAGTGATTTGATAACGTTAAGATCGTAAACAATTGTTTTTCCTGCAAATCTGTGATTGAAATCAACTTGGACTCGGCCTGAACCGATGAATCTTACAATTCCTGTCCTATCATCAAGCTCTATTGTATCTCCAACTGTGACCTTTTCTGCATCTTCTCCAAGTTTTCGTAGTGGGATCATGCGAACCTTGCCCGAGTCTCTTACTCCAAATCCTTTCTCTGGAGGGACTTCGATTGAGAGTTTGTCGCCAGTTTTAGTATTTGCTAGTGCATCATCAAGACCCTTTAGGACCCATGATTCTCCTACAGAAATTAGTCTTGGTTGATACTTTACATTTGCATCATGAATTGAACTTGATTTAGCGTCAGCTTCGCGTGTTGTCTCAAAGACCTCGTTTGAATCTTTAACCTTGGCAGTGTAATCCACCAGAATTAAAGTTCCTTTTTGGAAAGTCAACGTGATCGATCCTTCAACTTCCTTATATTAAGTTAACACGAAATTATAGAGCCTTTAGTTTTTCTTCAGCAACTTTTAGTGCTTCGGGATTTGTCTTGTATCCCATCATGTCAAGTGTGGATCCTATTGCAGAGATTGTTCTCATTACATGATACTTGTCTACTTCGCCCATGCATCCGACTCGAAATACTTTGCCTTTTAGTTCACCAAATCCACCTGCAACTAGAACTCTAAACTTTTCAGAAAGTGTTCCTCTGAATGTCTTGTCATCTAGTCCTTGTAGATAATTTAGTGCAATTACAACTGTAGAGCGTGCATCCTCTTTTGCAAATGGCGACAGTCCCATGGTACTTAGTCCACTGTAAAGAGCATCAGAGCAAACTCGGTGTCTTTTGATCCTGTTGTCAATTCCTTCTTCTAGAATAATATCAAGTGCTTCTCTGTATGCGTAAAGCAACGGTATTGCTGGAGTAAATGGAGTTTCTTTTGTATCATCATAATACTTGAAGTATCTTGCCATGTTAAAGTAGAATGTCGGAGGAGGATTTGCAATCATGTGTTTCTTTGCTTTTTGGCTGACTGCAATTGGTGAGATTCCTGGAGGAGCAGCAAGTGCTTTTTGTGCCCCTGTTACACATACATCTACTCCCCACTTGTCCATGTGGAACTCTTCTCCGCCAAGTATTGAAACTCCATCTACTACATAGAAGGAATCATTTCTTGCAGTAAGATCTTTAATTTTATCAAGATATTTTACCATTGTACCAGTAGAAGTTTCATTCCAAACAACATAGAATGCTTTTACATCCTTGTTGTTGTCAAATGCCTCTTTTACTTGATCAAAAGTTGCATTTTGTCCAAATGGTGTTGTAAGACGTACCACATTTGCGCCGGCCCACTCTAACATTGTTGAGAGCCTGCTGCTAAATTCGCCGTTGACTGGAATTATTACCTTGTCGCCTTTTTTTACCATGTTTACAACAGAGGCCTCTACTGCGCCTGTTCCAGATGCGGAAAGGGCTACTACATCACTTGTTGTATCAAAAATTTTCTGGCTCTTTTCTATAGTATCTACGTATAATTTTACAAAGTCTTTACTTCGATGATTTATCATGTGGGTAAACATGGCTCGTGTTACTCTTTCTGGAACATTTGTTGGTCCAGGTAACATGACTAGATATTCCAAATAAATTCTCCAACTTGCAAGCAAGTTAACCATTATTTATAATTAAAGAATTTTAGAAAGCCTGCTTTTTGCGTCTATTTTCAGGAGAACTTGCTTTGTTCCTTCAGGAACCAAGTCTTGCCAGTCTTTGCCGGTTACGATCATCTCTCGAATATTTGTTCCAGATATTGTATCTCTCTTCAACAGAGGAACCTCAAATACACTTTTTCCTCTTTTTTTGTACAATGTTATAGTAAATTCATCATTTGAAAAGACAATATCATATGGAGGAACGATAGAATCAACATGATAAGTCCATTTTTCATGATCGCCTGTATCTGGTACAAAGAATATCTTGACACGCTCCAAAGTCTTGGAATCAAGTGATGAAAGAATCATCTCTTTTCTCTCATCTGCCGTGAACGGATTTCTTTTTTCATGGCTCTTGTTTGAGCTTCCAATTCCAATCCATAGATTGTCAACCTTTGACAATCCAATCTTTACTGCTTCTAGGTGTCCCTTGTGAAATGGTTGAAATCTGCCAATTAAAAGACCGTCCATTGTCGAGATCTTGTTGCACTTGTTTAAAAAACCATCACTGATACAATTCTGATATTTAATTAACCAGTATTGTGAGTGTTATTTCCTATAAATTATAACGTTGATTCTATTTATAATTCTTAGAATATATCCAGTACAATAATTGATTTACTTGAAAAATGAAATAAAATTACACTAGTTTGCAGAAATCATCTATATGCAACATACTCAAACACGGTCAAAACCATACGTATCAATAAGGACGAATTGCACAAAGAACTCCTAAAGATTCAAGGAAAATTGCAGGCAGAAAGCGGGGAATTTACTACCATGGGTGACGTAATCGAAGAACTTGTGACTGAATATAATAAGAAACGTAAATAGAAATTGTCTCTTTTTACGTGTCATTCATTACTTTGCTAAGGTTATTTTCTCGACAATGCCTCGTCTAACTTTAATTCAATAGAGTTCAGTCTTCGTATAATTTTGCCATATTCTTGACCTTTGTTTTTCATGTTTTGTTCTAAAAAAGAAAATAGGGATTGGTTAATCCTATGATGTGTTTACCAATACACCAAGTCCAGATCCACAACCGCCATCTCCTACTATGGAGAATGCAACTGCACCTTGCTTCAGTGAACCTGTTAGTTTAGTATTTGGCACATTTACATTCAGGGTGTTTCCGTGAATTGAGATACCAGCTGTTGTGACATCTGAGACGCTACCGATACATGCTGTTGCACTTACTGGTGTCTCACCTGTCAATTGTACATTATGTACATGCCAGCCATTTGGATTTTGAACTGAGTCTTGTACTCCATTATGGGTTGTTACAGCAAATACGGTATTTGGACCGTCTGCGTAAAACCATCCAAATCCACCCAAAACGTTAGTTTTGATTGGGATTGTATCACCTGCGTTGATAGTGAATGTAGTCATACCGTTTCCAGTGGATATATTACTGTCAGACACAGATTGCCAAGAAGCAAAGCTTGTTGCAAATGCAGGCACTGCGACAATTGTTGCAAGTGCTGCAACCAACATGGTTGCCATTAGTTTTGAAGTCATTAAATGTTCAGAAAAATTTCTAGTATTTATCACTTATTTCTTTATCAGCAAGGTATGAATCATATTTTATTGAAAAAATGCAAACCATTTAGAATTTTTATAATTGCATATTTAAGAAGAATCACATAACTATATGACTCTTGAACACCTAGTTTTGGTGTCATATACCGAAAGATTTGTTAATGTTTGATCACATACAATTCTAGTATTCAAAAGACCATCACTGATACAATTCTGATATTTAATTAGCCAATTAGATTGTCGGATATTTTTTTAAAATGTCAAAACGTATCTAGTAATTACAGATTTTACTTGGTTACAGTAAATGTAGTAGATCCGCTTCCTGGATCATGTCCTGCAGCAGTTGCTTGTGCTGTTGCAGTATAGATTCCTGTCGGCGAGTTTGGTCCAATCCTGTACTTGAATATCACATTACCACTAGAATCAGTAGTACCAGAGCCCTGTGCAACACTACCGTTTGAGTCAGTTACTGTCAATGTTACTGATGCACCAGTAACTGATCCAGAGCTATCTGTTGCTTTAACAGTGATGTAAGCAAATGATTTTTGTGTGTATGATGACTTGTCAGTACTTACAGTAACTGAAAGTGGAATGTTAACAGTAGGTTGTGTGACAGTTAGGGAAATTTGAGTTGTATGAGTTGTGGTACCATCAGTTCCACTTACGGTTAATTGGTACGTTCCAGGATTTGTTGTTGGGTCTATAGTTAATGTCAGAACGGATGAGGTGGTAGGTGTTACTGGATTTGCTGAAAAGCTGTATGATACCCCTGTTGGGTTTCCTGTAAGAGATAATGTCACAGAAGAACTATACCCATTCAGTGACGTCAAAGTAACGCTTGAGGTGTCAGAGCTTCCCTGCTGAATTGAAAGAGAGTTTGGTGATGCAGATATTGCAAAGTCAGGTGATGGTGATATCGTACCTCCTGAAATAAATGGTACCAGATTGTTTGTCAATGGGCTTCCAACACCAGTTACAAGATCATACCCCGTAGTTGCTTGGAAACCTCCATTGTTACCTGTAGTGATATCACGATAGTTAGAACTGTAAACAGCACCTGTTGCTGCACCATATAGCAAATTCTCAGCTCCAAAGTCTGAACTTGACATTGGAGTGGATCTCTGTGTGTTTGCAATTGCAGTTATTGATGCCCATTGTGGAGAACCAGCACTTGTTCCACCCACTTGGAACCAACCGGCACTGCCAGAATATCCATAGCTGTCATAGACTGGAACACCTGTATTAGGATCAGCATCGTAAGATACATCAGGAATAGATCTTCCGCTGTTTGTTATTCCATATGTTGACTGGTATGATGGTAATGCTTCATAGCCGCTAACCCCTCCTCCACTGCCACTCCAAGCTGTCTCGCTGTTTACGTTTCCTAAATTATCAACATTAAGTGTAGTTCCTCCAACACTTACAACATTTGGTGATGCTGCTGGATACATTACACCACTGCCAGAATCGCCAGATGATGCAAAGAATGTCACTCCTGATACCTGAAAGTGGTAATCGTATAGTGATTCACTTGAGAACTCACTGCCTCCCCAACTCATTGATACTTGGTGTGCTCCAGGATAGCTTGCTGCATAATCAACTGCTGAAAACAGATCACTTAGACTGCTAGACTTTGCTTGAACAAGTAAAATTTTTGCTCCAGGAGCTACTGCATGGGCCCACTGGATATCAAGTGCGGTCTCTAAACCCCACCCTTGATCATTTCGAATTTTTCCTACCATTGGATGAATGGTAAGACATTGATTAGCTTGTGTACAAGCTGGAAGGCTAAACTGATTACTAAATACAGAAAGGTCGCTTTCAGCAGTTGGATAACCATAAGCATCTACTATGGCTATTGTTTGGCCAGAACCACAAAGGGTAGAGTCTCCCCATGTTCCAGTATGAGAACAGCCAATTTGGTCAATTCCATATGAGTGGAATATTTGAGATGGGCTAAGTCCAGTTGGTGACGTAGTTGCTGCCTTCTTTACATGTATTGGAGGATGTGCTACCCAACCAAGCGGAGGACCATGTATATCACTTGCAGTTTGTGCAAAACTTGGATTAGCAGTAATAACGGAAAAGGTCATTGTGATAACAAGAGCAAATAAAGTTGCAAAAGTAATCTTACTTGTATTCATTCTACGAATCATTTATCGATAAACTATTAAAAGTTTGAGTACAATTTTTGCATAGTCTAAATTGTTTTACATTAACGTTGAGTATATGGATCTTTTATTTGATAATCCTCACTTGAAAAAATCTCACAAAACCATCATTAATTAGATTCCAAAATTAAACGAGATAACCATGGAACCAATAAAAATAGACGGCGGATTTGGGGAGGGCGGAGGACAGATAATTCGAAGTGCAGTTACCCTATCTGCAATCACAGGCAAGCCAGTCGAGATAGAAAATATTCGAAAAAACCGAAGGGTTCCAGGTCTTAGACCGCAACATTTGCTTGGAGTAAAAATTTTGTCAAAAATCTGCCAAGCCAAAGTAGAAGGCCTTTACGTGAATTCAACTTCGTTAAAGTTTTTTCCATCTCAAGGACTTGACATGGATCTTCAAGAAGACATTGGCACTGCAGGCAGTATTTCACTTATTTTACAAGTATTGATTCCCGCTGTCTCACTTATGAAAAATAGTTTGAAATTATCAATTATTGGAGGAACAGATGTTCCCTGGAGTCCGACATTTGATTACACAAAATATGTTTTTTCAGAAGCATTATCCAGAATTGGGATCAACTTTACCTCAGAGATCAAAAGGCGTGGATATTATCCAAAAGGAGGCGGGCTTGTTCAAACCCAAATCCAACCTTGCAAGAACCCAAATCCAATATCACTTCTTAAAAGAGACACCAAATCTGCAAGACTCTTCTGTGCTTATTCACAAATACCAAAGGAGGTAATAGAAAATGAAATACAGGTTGCAAGAAATATTCTGGCAAAGAACGGATTTGATTGTGATATCACAATCAAAGAAGAGAATGCATTAGACAAGGGATGCTCAATGTTGGTATTTTCACATGATTCAGGCTCCATTACAGGCTCTGATGGAATATACCAAAAGAGTTTGAATTGTCTTGGAGAGTCAGTTGCCAAAAGATTCATCGAATCAAACCTTGGTGTAGATCTTAATCTTTCTGACATGCTAGTGGTTCCACTATCCCTTGTCAAAGAAACCTCGGTATATAGAATAAAACAGATTACAAAACACTTGGAGACAAATCTTTTTGTTGCAGCAAAGATGACTGGCTGCAAGTACGGAATAGGAAAGCTAGATGATGGTTTTGAGGTAAGAATTTCTGGAGTCTCAGACGCCTGAATGAAGCAATGCTGCCATCAGTAATATAATAACAGAAACTATCACCGTCAGCCTGCCAAGCATGATAATCTTTGAGCGTAATTTTTGTAAATGCTCGCCTGAAAGACTTTGTGATTCAATCTTTCTTTCCACCTCAGTTCGGATTAATCTAACATGTATTGCAAATATGATTATCAATACAATTACAAGAATTACCTTAACAAGAAGTACTAGACCATAATTTGTGGAAAGTATCATCGATGGTTTCTCAATTATACCAACAGAGTTGTAGATTCCAGTCAGGATTAACACAATAAGAGATGGCACCCCAATTGTGTTGAATCTGCGTCCTACTCGAATCATTATTGACAGCCTTCCCTCTACAGAATCTGAAATTGTCTTGAGAAGCGGAGCAAGAACTATGCCAATGAATATGGAACCGCCAACCCAGATTGATGCTGCAATAAGGTGTGCCCACATGATTAGTGCGTTAGCAAGTAACATCACACTATTTGCCGGACCAACGAATAATATCTATTCTCATCTAAAACTTCTGTTAATTTTGAGGGTGTTTGTTCTTCGTGTTAACTGACGGGTGTTTTAGCAAAAATCTTCAGTAATGTACACTTTATTATCAGAGGCTATTGCTACACCAATCCCCTCACTATAATATGCTGGAGTAAGGATATTGTGTCTATGACCTGAGCTATTCATCCATGTTTGTACAATAGAATCAGATAGTTGATCCTCACTAAGCCAATGATAAAATGGTACACCATCAGTATATTCGATATAATCATAGAGGTTGTTTTCTTCTATATTCTCTGGAAATCCCTCAAATAGCATACCATTACTGATTTCTGAATTTACTTTATTATACAAGATTTGTAATTGATTATACATATTCTGATCCGTGTTTCCTGTTGCTTCAAACTGTTTAGATAATCTATCATATTCTTGACTATCTGCTATGGCTTGTCTATCACCACATGATGAATATCCTGCATTTATTCCTCTTTGAGATGGTGATACACCTTCTGGGGTATCATGTTCAAAATAATTTCTAGTAGCCATATCTTGACTATGTATTCTAGCTACATCAGCTATCTTGCTATCATAGACTAACGGATTCAATCCTTGATCTTGGCGTTGTTGATTAATTCCATTATGGATTTTTAGTTCTAATTCTGAAATTGATATTTTGGGTTTTAACATTGGTACTGTAATTGGTTCTTGTATAGTATGTGGAATCGAATTACTAAGATTAGATACAGTCTTGATTATTTGTGGTTCTACACTATGTAAAGGAGCTGAGAATTGTGCAGTTAAATTTGGAAGTTGTTTGACTAATGTTTCTTGAGTATGATTGACATTATTTGTGATTAATCCTATGTTCTGATAAGCTAGGAATACTGCTACTAAAACAACTGTTCCTATTATTACAGTAGTGATTTTTCTTTTTACACCATAAGTTAGCCATTTTCTATGACCACATCTAGCACATCTTAGTTTTCCATCATACCATTCGTAATGATGACGGCATTTTTTCATTGAATTTTCTTTATTACTAGCCTAATGAGATTTTCGATTTGGCACTAAATGGTGTTTTAGGTATTCGAAAATCGTTTTATCGCTTCTTTTGTTCTTTCGTTAGCTGTTGTGGGTCTTTATTCTTCTCAAAGTCAACCAGTGTATTTTCAATTTCTTTAAGTAAATCATCAGTTTTGGTGGAATAAAATTAGATTTAGGAGAAAATAAGATTCAAAGTCTTCTCAAATTAGCTTCCAAGAGCAGATGATATTTCCTAATTCATAAATACATTAGTTGAATTCGTTTATCATGGATATTCCCAGATTGGATTTACCTAGAGTTATAGGTGATGCAGTTCATGGTCAAATTCCACTTTCTGAATTAGAATATGATCTATTGCAACTTCCAACAATGAATAGATTACATTACATAAAACAGACTGCTACTGCATACCTTACATTTCCAAGCTCTGTTACAACAAGATTTGCTCATGTTGTAGGAGCTCTTTACATGGGAAATATAATCATAGAACAACTTTTACACACTTTAGACAAAAAAGAATATCGTAAGCTATTCAAATCTTTACCAATTAGTTTTATAATAAAATCAGTTAGATTAGCATGTCTTTTTCATGATGTAGGACATGGTCCTTTCTCACACTCTGCGGAACCTGTAATGTATAAGATTACTAAATCTAAACATGGAGAAATAGACCAAGCAAAAAAACTATTCAATTGGAAGACAGATCAGAAAGAAAGTGATTTACCTATTCATGAGTATTTTTCTTATAAATTAATTACTAATGGTGAAATTAAAGATACGATTATCAATCATGAGGATGGAGGAAAAGACCTTGTTGAATCAGTATCTTCATTATTAGTTAAATCAAATAATCTTAAATTTCTTAAGAAATATCCTGAAGGTTATTCTGTTCTTCGAAAGATAGTATCAAGCCAGTTAGATGCAGATAGAATGGATTACTTATTACGAGATAGCTGGATGTCTGGTGTCAAATTTGGTCAAACTGATGTCAATAGAATAATCAATAATATGACAATAAAGAAGAATAAATCTGGTTCTTATGAAATTGTAATACATGCTCGTGCTTTAGGAAGTGTTGAAGATATGCTCGATGCCAGATTAAAGATGTACAAATGGTTTTATCAACATCATACAGTTACTGCAACTAATACACTAATTGAAGATGCTATAGAGCTACTGATTAAACGTAAGCGTTCTCTAAGTAAGTTATTTCATTGGTCTTCATATGCAACAGGAGATTCAACTGATGAAAATATTCTTTCTACATTACTAAGTCTAGTAAAAAAGGACAAAGATTTTAGAAAATTCAAAGGACTAATAGATAGACGGTATATGCCAGTTTCCATTTTTAAGCAACCTCATGACTATAAGACACTCATAGATCAGATCAAGAAATTTACTGGTATTGAGGAAACAGATGATTCGTTAAGGGAGAGATTAAGGAAGTTTTGGAATACACCTTGTCCTAAAAAACTCATGGATGTAATAATTAAGAAAAAAGGTATTCCTAAGAATTTGTATTTACTTTCAAAAAATTTGCCAAGATCATCACCATACAAACGATTGTCTGCAACCGATTCGATCATATTCTATACTAAAAATGATAAAAAATTGAGGGAACTCACAACAATTTCGCCCTATTCAGTAAAAATCAATGATGAATGGGTAAAGTTTCCATCTCTCTTTGTTTTCTATGTAATACCAAATGTACAAAAACATGAAGCAGAAGAATACAAACCGTTCATAGTAGAATCAATAGCTAAGGCAATAGCATCAAAATAATTAAAAGAAAAAGAATTAGTCGGATTCGTCAGTTTCTATGTCTGAATCAAAAGAGCTTGATTCAAAGGCAGAGTCTGGGAAAACAACATCGTCGGAATTACTTCGAAATTTAATTTCGACCATATTGAACAATTCCTATTACATGATATTTAGGTATAGATAGAGGAAAATTGACCAATAGTCGAAAATCGATCTCGATGCTACACATAAGAAAATTATTAGGTAAGATACAAAAACACTCGTCAGTTAACACGAAGAACAAACACCCTCAAAATTAACAGAAGTCATCTAAAGAAGGTTTTTTAATTGAACAGGCCCCGTAGCTTTTAGATTTGATAAGCACAGGAAGACTAGTCATAATAGCATGTTTTGCGGGTCTTGGCGCAATGATGTTGTTCTTTTATGTATATGCAAATTCTTTTCAGGGTGATCTTAACAAAGTAATAGTAAAGGTTGACAGCATCAAAATTCTTGATGAGAACAAGATTGACAAACGTGCACACCTTGATGTAAGATTCAATCTTCAAAATCCTACCTCAATTGTATTGACTGTATCTACCATTAATTATCAACTATTTGCAAATGGAAAAAATATCGGAGAGGGGCATTTTACAACAGAGGACATTCCAGAAGCTGGAAGACCTGCACTTTTTGCCAACAGCAATCTTACCTTACCTACAACATTTGATCTTGTGAACAGTGATACAATTGCACAAGAATATTCAGACATCACAACTAACCAGCCAGTAAAGTATGAAGTAAAGGGTCAAGTAACCATAGAGTCATTTTTGACTGCAATTATCAAAGACTTTGATCTGAATTTTAGCTAGCCCAGACCCCAGCTTGTTTTAGTTTTTGGAGTAATTTTTACAAACGGTGCTTCCTCTTCTTTCCATGGATCTTCCCTGACCCAAGCAAACTTTTTGTAAAATATTTCGTAGAGCCGTTTGAATTGCTGACCTTTTTCGATAAAGGTAGTGGATCCTTGGACAACAACTGCTTTGTGTTGACTAGGCGAGTAAATATCAACAGAAATTGCAATTTTGTTGTTCTTTTTCAGATTTGCATATTTTTTTGTATCATAATCTGTTGCAAAGTAAAAAAAGCCATCCTCAAAGTAATATGACACAGGTGCAATATGCGGTACATCGCTTGCACATGTAGCTATTCTACAACCCTCATTTTCCTTGAGAAATTCTGATTCTTTTATGGTAAATTTTATCACAAATTGTGATTCTATAGCATTGAATAAAAAGAAATGGGCCGAGAGAGATTTGAACTCTCGACCACCTCCGTGTCAGGGAGGTATCCTAACCAGACTAGACTACCGGCCCAATAGAATTCGACCTTACTCTAGACGTTATTAACGTTTAAGAAAACAGTGCTCTTGTATCTTGGAATGACAATCACACCAAGATGTAAAAGTACAAGAAAACAAGAATAATATGCAATGCATCAAGTGACTAGAACATGATTGGTGATTTTTCACCAGAGGAAAAGGATGGATTTTACAAGGCAGTCTTTTCTAGACGTGATGTTAGGTCTCATTTTACTTCAGAGCCAATTGATGAGCAAGTGCTCACACGGATATTGAATGCGGCACATCATGCTCCGTCTGTAGGATTTTCCCAGCCATGGAACTTTATTCTGGTTAAAAACAAAGACACCAGAAAACAAGTTAGAGATTCATTTGACAGAGAACGAATTCGTTCTTCTGCTCTTGTAGAGGACCCAAAAAGATCAAAGTACTTGTCATTAAGGCTTGAAGGAATTTTGGATTGTGCCGTAAACATATGCATTACTTATGATCCTACCAAGTTTGGTCCCTTTGTAATAGGAAGATCAAGCATTCCAGAGACTGGGATCTATAGTGTTTGTTGTGCAATACAAAATCTCTGGCTTGCAGCAAGGGCAGAGGGGATTGGTGTTGGATGGGTCAGCATACTTTCAAATGATGATCTCAAAAAAATTCTTGAGATTCCAGATCATGTGATTCCTGTTGCGTATCTTTGTCTTGGACACGTATCAAATTTTGCAGACAAGCCAGATCTAGAAAGTGCTGGTTGGCTGCCACGCCTTGGTCTCAAAGATGTTGTATTTTATGAAAAGTGGAATAATGATAGTGATCCCAACTGGCAACAGATTCATCAGATGATCATCTCAAATCTTGATTACGCTTAAATGCTTACCAAGTGTGATTTTTTTTGGGCTCGTGGCGCAGAGTCATATATTGACGCGAAACATGGATAGCGCGGTAGCCTCCTAAGTTACAGGTCGAGGGATCGAA